>NZ_JBJFZS010000034.1:0-37537 GCF_045032595.1 Ornithinimicrobium jinqii | reverse complement strand
ACGTCAACTTCGGCTGGGAGTACGTGCTCCACTGCCACATCCTCAGCCACGAGGAGATGGACATGATGCGATCCCAGGCCGTGGCGGTGAACCCGTCGGCGCCGACCGATATCTTGTTCGTGCCGTCCGGCAGCGGCAGGAACCGGATCAACACGGTGACCTGGCGGGACAACTCGAAGAACGAGACCGCCTTCGTCGTCGAACGGCGCGTCGCGGGCTCCACGGGTCCGTGGTCGCAGATCGCCATGGTCCAGACCGAGGACCGGGTCAACCTGACCAGTCTGTCCACGGCGACCACCGAGACCGGCGCCGCCACCGGTCCGGCTCAGTACATCGACCCGATCGGCAGCACGAACACCCTGTACGAGTACCAGGTGTACGCGATCAACACGGTCGGAGACACCTGGGACTACTCGGACCCGGCGTTCAACAACCTCCCCCCAGGAGGTGGCTTCCCGACGATCACGGTCGACAGCCGTGGCACCGGCCAGGTCGTGGGCGACCCGGTCGATGCTCCGACCGCCCTCACCGGGACTCTCAGCGTGAAGAACAGGAAGACCTCCACGGTGAACCTCAGCTGGACGGACAACTCGGACAACGAGACCGGGTTCCTCATCCAGCGCACCAACAGCGACGGCACCAACCTCGTGAACGCCACGGTGGGTCCAGACACCACGACTTTCACGCAGACCGTCACCTCCGGAGTGGCCTACCTCTACCGGGTGCATGCCTTCAGTGACACCACCCAGTCAGGCTGGTCCAACACCGTCCCGCTCCCGTCCGGTGGCACCGGCATCATGGGAGTCGATGGCGTCATCGACCTCGTGCTGCCCGATCCTGCCAAGGAAGCGCAGCCATGATCCAGCCGTCGGTTTGCGAGTCATCAGGCGATCAACGTCCTCCGGGTCGAGTCGAAGGATCCGTGATCCGCTGCGTTACCCGGGCCATTGGCCTTGGCGGTCCTGCGGCGCAGGGTATGAGTGCTCGGCCCGTTCGTCGGGAAGCCTCCGCGAGCGACGCAGACTGCCTTGCGGGTCGCGTCTCAGCGGCGCGCCGCCGGTAGGAAGTGGTTCTTGAGGGCGTGGACGGCCACGCGCCGGCCGACGTCGTTCCCGACGACGGACGAGTTGCGGTAGTGGAGCCCACCCCAGGTGCGCGCGTTGATGACCTGGCTCCGCAGATCCTCCGCGGTGGCGTAGGTGTAAGTCTTCGTCGGGGCAACCATGGTGGTGGTGCTGGTGAGCGAGATGCCGATTCTGCTCGTCCCGAGGAACGCGGTCAGCATCTCCGCGATCGCAGACGCAAAGGTGGTGTGGGCTGCCACGTACTCGGGATGGTTGGGCAGCATCGCGAGGTGCATCCACGCACGGTCCGGGACCGTCTTGGCGCTGCCGTCCTCGTCCGCCCGCCGGATCGCAGACCACGGCCGCCAGAAGCCGTAGTGGTACTTCGCATCGAAGGCGGAAACCATCGAGTCGGTCCCGATGAGGTTGCCCATGGCAAAGAACCGGGATGCCTCCAGCAGTCCCAGCCCGCGCTGCTGCGCGACCGCGCGGAACATCTCGTTGTACTGGATGACGCCGTTGGTCTGCCAGAACCGGGCGATCTCCGTCTGCCCTTCGGTGCGCGCGGTGCTGGTCAGCGCGCCCATCAGCCGAACCTCCCCGAGGTCCGACACGTATGTGCGGCTCGCGAGGGTCGGCGGCGGCCCGGGGCGGAACTGGGACGGCGTCGTCAGCACGAACGGCTTCAGCGTGGCGACCCACGGGTCGAGTGGCGGCGTGGTGGGCGTGGGGAACGGCTCCCAGACTCCGGCGGCGCGGGCGGGAGCGTAGGTGGCCGGGGCGTCCAGTCCATCGTCGGCCCGCAGGGTCAGGACCGCCTGGGCCGCCGCCCGGCCGACCGCCGTCCCCTTGGCCCTGTCCCCACTTGCGGAGCCTAGGGCCTTCAGCGTGTCCCAGAGCTCCATGTCGAGCATGTCCTTCTGGTCGGGCAGATGCTTCACGAGCACGGCGTGGACGGCCGCGGCCGCCGCTGCCGGCGCGGACGCTCCCGCTGGAGCGGCGGTCGCGACCATCCAGGGCTCGTAGCCTCCCTCGATCGCGACCACTGCGTTGTACATCGCCGCGTGGGCGTAGGAGAGGATCACGAATGCCCGCGGCATCGACATCCCGGACATGCCGGGCATCGTGGCCATGGTGGTGGGGGCCGGCAGCGCCATCGCAGGTTGGAGGGCGTTCTGGGCAATCATGTTCCACTGGATCGCCACATCGCCGGGGGCGCCCGAGACCGCACTCGGGGCGGGCCTGGGGGCTGAGAAGGCGGGGGCAACGGATGACCCTGCACCTGCTCCTGCCACGAGAACGCCACCTAGAAAACCGCGACGCGTCACGCTGGCCACAGCGCACCTCCGACTGGTTGGGCACACCCCTCTCGGTGCCTTGAGATCAGCATAAACCTGGCCCTTTGGTCCCGCAAAGAAGATCCACGAGCGGCAAGTGGTGATACGGGTCACACCGATCGCCTCGGCGACTCCAACGCTCGACCGGCCATCGTGGCCCGTCCTGGGTGTCCTTCGCCCCGGTCGCGGTCTCCCTGTACCCCACCCTGCCGTTGACTCATCAGCAGCTGGGGGGCAAGACCTGCGCGAGGGTCTGTGCACGCGACGTTGGCATGGAGCCCTCGCCCATCCTCGCAGCAGGCGCCGGCCAGGCTCGGGGCCTGAGGGGAAGGTGCACCGTGCCGGTCACGTCGAGCAACGCCACCGGGGTCGAGCCCCGTATCAGACCCCGGAGAACCGGTGCTCGGGACGCCCCGCGCAGTCGGGTCGTGGCTCCGGCTCCGGCGGCGTAGGCGGTGGGCGGGCGGGTCGAGATCGACGTGGTGCCTCAGTAGTTGATCCGCGCTCCGAGGACGACGGTGCGGCCGATGGGGAGCGAGAAGTAGTGGGTCGGGTCGGCAGCGTTGCGGGCCAGCCAGCCGAAGAGCTGCTTGCGGGCCTGTCCCATGCCTGGCCGGTCGCTGCGGTGCACGGTGATCCGGGAGAGGAAGTACGTGAGCTCCTGCAGGGGGATGTCCAGTCCCTCTTGGCCCCGTGCGACAGCGAGGCCCGCGGGTACGTCCTGGTGGTCGGAGAACCCGTAGCGCAGCGTGACGTGGGTGACGTGGTCGTACGGGTCGCCGAGATCGTCGATCAGCACTCGTTCGTGGTCCGGCACGTGCGGGACGTTGACGCTTTCGGTGGTGACGATGATCACCTCGTCGTGCAGGACGTGGTTGAACTGCACGTTCTCCCGCAGGGCCAGCGGGGTGGTCCGCTTGTTGGGGTGCAGGAAGACTGCCGTGCCCGGGACGCGGAGGATCTTCGCGTCGTCCTGCACCTCGCTCAGGAAGTCGAGGAGGGGCCCTTCGATCTTCTCTCGTCGGGCCGTGACGAGGTCGCGCCCGCGTGCCCAGGTCGTCATCACGGTGGCCATGACCGCCGCGACCAGCAGCGGCAGCCAGCCACCGTGCAGGACCTTGGCGATGTTGGCCGAGAAGAAGGCCACCTCCACACTGCCGAAGACCAGGACGAACAGCCCGACCTGCCACGGCCGCCACTTCAGCGCCGCCAGTGCGTAGACGCAGAACAGGGCCGTGGTCAGCATCAGGTCGGTGGTGACCGCCACCCCGTAGGCGGTGGCCAGCCGCTCGGACTCGCGGAACGTGAGCATGAGAACGATGACCCCTGCGAAGAGCAACCAGTTGACGCTGGCGATGTAGATCTGCCCGCCGGCCTCCTCGCTGGTCTGCTTGACGGTCAGGCGGGGCAGGTAACCCAACCGCTCGGCCTGCCGGGCCACGGAGAAGGCGCCGGAGATCACCGCCTGGCTCGCGATGATCGTGGCGAGGGTGGCCAGGGTCACGAGCGGCAGCTGTGCCCAGGCCGGCGCCAGGTGGAAGAACGGCGAGGCGATCTCGTGGCTGTCCCGCATGATGAGCTGGGCCTGCCCCAGGTAGTTCAAGGTCAGGCTGGGGAAGACGAGCGCGAACCACGCCCACATGATCGGCACCCGGCCGAAGTGGCCCATGTCGGCGTAGAGCGCCTCAGCGCCGGTGATGACCAGCACTGTGGCACCCATCGCGACGAAGGCGATCAGTGGGTTGTTGTACACGAAGGCCGCGGCGTGGTGCGGGGACAGCGCCCCAAGCACCTCGGGGTCCTGGACGACGTGGACAAGCCCCAGCACCGCCAGGACGAGGAACCAGAGCACCATGACGGGCCCGAAGAACCGGCCGACGTGGTGGGTGCCGTAACGCTGCGCGGCGAACAGCCCGACGATGATCACGGCCGAGATCGGCAGGACGAAGGACCCGGTACCCGGCGCGGCCACCTCCAGACCCTCGACCGCCGACAGCACCGAGATCGCCGGGGTGATGAGGCTGTCGCCGAAGAACAGCGAGCCGCCGAACACGCCCAGCAGCGCGGCCACCCGAAACCACCGCCCACCCGGACGGACCGAGCGGTGCGCAAGGTGCGCCAGTGCCATCACGCCACCCTCACCGTCGTTGTCGGCCCGCAGGATGAACTGCAGATACTTGGCCGACACGATGATGGTGATCGCCCAGAACACCATGGAGACGACGCCGAACACGTTCGCCCTCGTGGGCTCGACGATGCCACCGTTGAGGGCGAAGACGGTCTTGATCGCGTACAGCGGGCTGGTGCCGATGTCACCGAAGACGACGCCCAGTGCGGCCAGTACCAGCGCCCCCCGTGCACTGCGACGGCCGTGGCCCATCTTGCTCACGGAGAGCGATGCTACGCCCACCCAGGACGGTCCCGGTTCATCACTCGCCAGTTGGTGGACCCGTCCCGTCGGGGCCCGCGGCCACCAGGTGCGAAGGGCATTTCCGCTGCTCGGAGGGGACCTGTCACAGCCGCTGCGTGGATGGTCGTCGCGAACGCGGTGCCCGCCACCCGGACATGGCGGCAGCTGGTCGCGGTCGTCGATGATCGCGGTCGTTCGGTCGGTCTTCTTCCGCACAACGGGATCCGTGAGGAAGGACGGCGCTCTCCGGTAGCGTGGGAGCACAGGTGGCCTACGGCCACCAGAGCAGAGGAGGACGCGTGTCGGCCCAGCTGTCTCCGGTTGCGTTTCACGACTCCCGTCTCTCGGTCCCGGCGCCCGCGGAGGACGCGGTCGAGCGATCCCGCCTCACCACCCGGCTCGAGCAAGCTATCCAGCGGCATCACGTCACGCTCGTGACGGGGGCGGGTGGGACGGGCAAGACGTATGCGGTCGCCATGTGGAGCAGGTCGCTCGCCTCGCGCGAGGGCCCGGTCGTGGTCGCGTGGGCGTCGCTGGACCGCGCTGACGGCGACCCGCACCGCTACTGGCTCACGGTCGTGGGGGCCCTCCAGCGGGTCGTCGACTCCGAGGAGGTCGCCGGTCTTGTGGTGCCCTCTCGGCCGAACCAGCACTTCGTCGACAGTCTCGCGGCCGCGCTGGCGGGAGTGAGCAGCCAGCTCGTGCTCGTCCTCGACGACGTGCACGAGCTCGCCGGGAGCCAGGCGCTGGAGGCGCTCGAGGCGCTGCAGAGGTGCCTGCCCCGCCGGCACCGTCTCGTCCTGATCTCTCGCCACGATCCTCCGCTGCACCTGCACCGGCTGCGCCTGTCCGGCGATCTTGGTGAGCTCCGAGCGGCCGAGCTGGCGTTCACCCCCAACGAGGCCGCCGAGCTTCTGCACGCGAGCGGTCTCGAACTGCCCGACGGTGCGCTGGACCACCTCATGGCCACCACCGAGGGCTGGGCAGCCGGGCTGCGCCTGGCGACCGTTGCCATCGAGCCGGCGAGCGACCCCACCGCCGTGGTCACCCGGTTCAGCGGACGGCACGCGCTGGTCTCCGCCTACCTCCTGGAGGAGGTCGTCGCGGGGCTGGGGCCGGACCGGGCCGACTTCCTCCTCCGGACGAGCGTCGCCGACCGGGTCTGCGCGCCCCTGGCGCGCGCCCTCACCGATGAGGAGTCCGCAGGCGCGGTGCTGGAGTCTCTCGTCGCGGACAACGTCCTCGTCTCGGCGCTGGAGGACACCGGGTGGTACCGCTATCACCCCATGCTCCTGGAGATGCTGCGCGCCCGGCTCCGAGCCGCCAGCCCCGACCAGGCGGCCGACCTGCACCGGCGCGCACAGCACTGGTTCGAGGACTCGGGGGAGTGGCTCGAGGCGCTCCACCACGCGACGCTCGGAGGGGACGACGACCTCGCCGCCCAGCTCGCGCTCCGCTCGGCCGCCGTGCTGGTGTTCACGCCTGAGCGGGTCCGCCTTGCGCAGGTGCTCGCGCCGCTCACGGGTGCCCCTGCCCATCCCGGCGATCCCGAGCGCCAGCTCTGTCACGCGCTCGCTGCCTACGGGGTGGGGGACGACGAGGCGACCCTGACCTGGATCCGGCGGGCCGGGCCGGGCCTGGCGGTGCTCCCCGAGCCGCGAAAGGATATCGCCACGATCGTGCAGCGGCTGCTCCTGACCGCCCAGGCCCGACGCCAGGGCGACCCCCACCTCATGCTGTCCGCGGCCCAGGACGCGCTGGGGCTCTCCGAGCGCCTGACGCCGTCGGCGAGCAAGGCCCTGCCCCAGCTGCAGGGCGTCGCCACGAGCATGATCGGCGTCGGCGAGCTGTGGCGGGGCCGACCGGGCCGGGCCGAGGAGCTCCTGCGCAGCGTCGTCGTCGGTGTCGACAACAGGACGTTGGGGGTGTACGCGCAGGTCTACCACGGCGGCCTCCTCGCGCTGTCCGAGATGTCTCGAGGTCACGTCCAGCAGGGACTGCGGCGGGCCGAGACGGTGCTGGAGGCCGCGCGCGTGAGCGGGTGGAGCCAGTCGTACGAGTCCGGCGCGGCCTGGCTCGTGCTGGCGATCGGTGGTCTGTACCGGGCGGACCTGCTCGAGGCAGAACGCTGTCTCACGCTCGCTCGTCAGACGCAGATCGGGGTGCGCGACCCGTTCCTGGGCGCGGTGATGGACCTGGTGGCGACGCGCAGCGCGCTCACCGCCGGCGACCTCCCACGTGCACGACGCGCGCTGGCCAGTGTCGACCGGTGGGTCGCGGAGCGACCTCGCCTGACCCTCATCACGATCATGCGCGGGGCCCTGGACGCGGAGATCCAGCTCGCCGCCGGCGCCGCCCAGGGTGCTGCCGCGGTGATCGCGGAGCTCGATGCCCACCTCGCCGACCTCGGTGAGGAGTACGGGACGGAGCAGGATCCCGTCGCGATCACCCGCGCCCATGTCCTGCTGGCGACCGGGCGGACCCACCTCTGCGAGGACGCCGTGGCACCACTGCTCCAGGCGGACGGTGTCATCAGCAGCGAGGCGTGGCTCGTCACTGCGCTCGCCCAGGACCGACTCCGGCAGGATGCATCGGCGATGGAGTCCCTGGGCCGGGCTCTCGCGCACGGAGCGGCTGAGGACGCAATCCAGGGCTTCCTTCGCAGGAACGACCGGCTGCCCCTCCTCCTGCGGCGGCACCTCGACGTGCTGGGTACCCACCGGCCGTTCGCCGAACGGGTGCTCACCCGGATCGACCAGGGCATCGGTGCAGGCCACGGACGCACGACCCACGTCACCGGGCCGGTGGCGCTCACCGAGCGAGAGCTGTCCGTCCTCGCCTACCTCCCGACCCTGAGCACCAACCCCGAGATCGCCGACGAGCTCAGCATCTCTGTCAACACCGTCAAGCAGCACCTCAAGACGATCAACCGCAAGCTCGAGGTCAGCAGCCGGCGCGAGGCGGTCCGCGCCGCCCGACGACTCGGGCTCCTGCCGGAGCCGTCGTGAGCACGCGACGGTCCTGCTCGAACCAGCGTCGTGATGGCGGGAGGATGAAGGTGTGACGAGTGAAACCGGACGAGGCGGTCCTGTCAGAACAGCCCAGGGATGGCTGCGGAGGAGAACGGTCGATATCATCGACGTCTTCGTCTACGTCGTCGTCCTCAACCTGGCTGTCGAGTACCTGCCCTCCGTCATCAGCGAGACCTTCACCTTGTCGCTGCTGACGGCCGTGCTTCTCAAGGTCGTGCTGGAGGTCGTCCTTCTTCTCAAGGGCGCGGTGGTCACCCGGCTCCGCTCCGCACGAACTCGCCGTGCCAAGGCGGCGTCCTTCCTCATGCTGTGGGTTGTCGCGGCCGGGAGCAAGTTGGTCGTCCTCGCCCTGATAGACCTCGTCTTCGGCGACGCGGTCAGCCTCGGTGGCTTCATCCCCGTCACGTTGCTGGTCATCACACTGCTCTTCGCACGCGCGACCGTGCGCAGGTCGCTTCACGAGCCCCCTGACTGAGCGCGCCGGGACGCTCTCATCTGGCTGAAGGAGAATCACGCCACCCGGTTTGGGTGAGGTGGCGCTGACCCGGTTGACCGGACACTCGAAGCATCGACGGCACCGCACCGACAGAGGAACGGGATGTCGCCGGGCCCAGGTCCTCCTCGACGACGGTGTCAGTTCGCGACCGGAGTACGACCGGCCCAAGGACAAGGAACTCGTCTGACCGGAGCAGAGAGGATCACCCTGTGAACGTTCGGACCTCGTCGGCGGGGGCCGCGACGCCGGCTGCGGCCGCCGGTCCCGGCCTGGTGGGTCTCGCCGTCTTCCGGCGATTCCCGAACCTGGCACCTCTGCGGCCCCCGTCATGAACGCCATGCCCACCCCCTCGCCCGCGCGCGACGACCGGGAGGCCACGCTGACCGAGCGGCTCTCCGCGTACCGGACCGTCCGCGAACAGGTCGAGCGCTTGGTTCTTCCCCTCGCCACCTCGGTGGACGGCGTCTCGTTCGTCTTCCAGGCATCCCTGTACGGCCTGGCACTCAGGCGCGGCGGGTACATCGTCCTCGGGGGCGACGGCCCCGAACGCCTTGGCCAGATCACTGACCTCAGCGTCGCATCGGAGCGGGCAGCAGCGGAGGGACTGGCTGCGGTCGGGACGGACGTGGTCATCCGCATGGCTCGTGGGGAGGGCACACTGCTCGACTCGGACGGGAACGGCTTCCACGACGCGACGGTGCGTCCCGCGCTTCCGCACGAGGTGGTGGAGTGGCTCGCACGGGCGCGACCGGGGCGTGCTGCTCTACCCGTGGGCGAGCTGCTCAGGGCCCCGGGCGTGGCTGCCGTGCTGGACAGTGGCGGGCTGGACCGTCACACCTTCATGTGTGGTCAGTCGGGGTCGGGCAAGACCTACGCGCTCGGGCTTCTGCTCGAGCGGGTCCTGGCCGAGACCGCCCTGCCGGTCGTGGTCCTCGACCCGAACTCCGACTACGTCCGGCTCGCCAGTCTTCGTGACGGAGCCGATCCCGAACTGGCCGATCGCTTCGCGCGGGTGGTCGACGACATCACCGTCTGGGGTGACGGACCTACGGCCGACCAGCCTCTGCGACTTCGTTTCTCCGACCTGGATCCAGAGGCCCAGGCTGCGGTCCTGGGGCTCGACCCCATTGCCGACCTCGACGAGTACGCCGTGCTGCGGGACCTTCTCCGGGAACAGGAGCACGACCGTCCGCTGGTGACCGGCTTCGAACAGCTCCTCCAGGCGGAGACCCCGGGCGCGCGCAGCCTCGGCGTGCGCGCGAGGAACCTCGGCGTGCTCGACTGGGGCTTGTGGTCCCGCAAGCAGCGTTCGATCGTGGACGAGATCTGCGGGTCGACCGCGCGCTGCACCGTGGTCGACCTCGGCTCCCTGGGCACCCCGCAGGAGCAGCGGCTCGTTGCGCAGGCCGTCCTCTCGGCGCTGTGGCAGACGAGGGCCACACGCCGTCCTCGGCTGATCGTCGTCGACGAGGCGCACAATGTCTGTCCGGCACAGCCCGGGGATGCCGTGTCGGCGCTGTCGACGGAGACGGCGATCCAGATCGCGGCCGAGGGGCGCAAGTTCGGCCTCTATCTGCTGACCTCCACCCAACGACCGCACAAGGTGCACAAGAACGTCGTGTCCCAGTGTGACAACCTGTTTCTGATGAGGATGAACTCGCACGACGATCTGGCCGAGCTGAGCGGGATCTTCTCGTTCGTGCCCGAGGGACTCATGGCAGGTGCGACGACGTTCGCCATGGGGGAGGCGCTCGTGGCGGGCAAGATCCTCCGGCGGCCCGCGTACGTCCGGATGGGCGAGCGTGTCACCCAGGAGGGCGGAGCCGACATCCCGCCCACCTGGGCCGACCCCAGATGACCGCGCGAGCAAGGGGGATCCCGGGGCAACCGGGGTCGTCCTCGTCGACGGAAGCCCACATCTCATCTCCTGCCACCAGGACGCCCTGACCCAGGGCGTCAGGACGCCTGAGGTTGCGTGGGCATCACGTCGTGAGGCACCTCGTATGTTCAGTCGCGAATCGCCGCACGGCGGGGTGAGCGGGCGCTACCGACCGCGCAGCCGCTCCAGCTCCGCGACGTCCTCGGCCACCACGCGCTCGGCCTCGTCGAGCACCGCGTCCAGATCCGTGCCCGGGACGACGACGCCGCCCGCGCTGTCGACATAGACCCAGTCGCCGGGCACCACCGTCACCCCGAACGCCTCGACCGGCGCGTTGGCGGCGAAGGGCATCACGCTGTCGCCTCCCCAGCGGACCGCCTCCCCGCGGCACCACACCGGCAGGTCGAGCGCGACCAGCTCGCCGAAGTCGCGCAGCAGACCGTCGCAGAGCAGGCCGGCCGCCCCTGCGGCGGCCGCCTGGGCGAGCTTGGTGCCGCCGGCGTGCGAGACGAAGGGGTACCCGCCGCTGCCGAGGACCAGCACCGCCCCCGACGGTCCGTCCCGGAGCGCGTCGGCGGCGACCGCGCCGAACGCGGGCTCACCGCCCGCCAGCCCGGCACGCGTCGGCAGGAACGCCAGCGTCACCACCGGCCCGAACAGGACCCGGGGCGGGCGGGGGCTCGTCAGTGCGGGCAGGTGCGCCCGATGGCCGTGCCTGCGGGCCATCGCGTCGACGAGGGGGGCGCACCCCAGCGTCAGGGCCCGCTGCCGTGCCGCCCCCGGGTCGTCGGTTCCCATCGCCCTCTCACCCGCCCTCGTAGGTACCCAGCGACCAGATGTTGCTCTCAGGATCGCGCACCGCCGCCGATCGTCCGCCGTCGTCCTGGTCGCGGTAGACGGCCCGTTCCGTGAAGCCCGCTTCCTCGAGCCAGGTCATCAGCCGCTCAGGCTTCTCCGCGCCCAGACTGAGCCAGAGTCCGGTGGTCATCGTGTCCTCCTCGCCTGGAACTGTCCCAGCGTAGCCACTGCGGCGACCGCGCCGCCCGAGGCCCCTGGCACCTCCTGAGATCTGGGACAATGGGACGTCACCTCGCCTCGCGCGAGCGCCACCCTGGGAGCAAGAGGTCGCCTGTATGCAGTTCACCGAAGGTCAGCTCGTCGTCCACCCCCACCACGGCCCCTGCGTCGTCACGGGCGTCGTCACCCGCACCCTCAAAGGGGTGGAGCGGGAGTACGTCGAGCTGCGCGTCCAGCGGACCGATCTGGTGCTCTCCGTCCCGGCGGAGGGGGTCGACGACGTCGGCCTGCGACCGGTGTTCGGGGCCGCCGAGCTGGCGAGCCTGGCCGAGGTGCTGCGGGCGCCCAGCGAGCCCTTCGAGAAGCAGTGGTCCCGGCGGATGAAGGCCAACCAGGAGAAGGTGCTGACCGGTGAGCTGATGGTCATCGCCGGTGCCGTGCGCGACCTGGTCCGCAGGGCTGAGGACGGCGGCATCTCCGCCGCCGAGAAGGACCTCCTCAGGGCTGCCCGGAGACCTATCCTCGGCGAGCTCGTGGAGTCGATGTCCCTCACCGACGTGCAGGCCGAGGAGCTCCTGGACGGTCTCATCCTCGGCAAGGACGTCGCGTTCCCGACGGCGCTGTCCCCGGCGAGCTGACCGCTGCCCGCTCACCGACCCTCGACCAGGAGGTCGGGCACGGTGACGAACCCGTAGCCGCGAGCCCGCAGGTCCTGGATCATGCCGGGCAGCGCGTCTGCGTCCAGGGTCGAGCCGTCCTCCGGGTGGGCACCGACGTGCATGAGGACGACCTGCCCGGGACGCAGGGCGTCCAGCACGCGGTCGCGCACGATGACGCTGGTGATGCCCTCGGTAATGCCCTGCCAGCCCAGGGTGTCGACCGTCCAGCGGATCGGGATGTAGCCCGCTCCGTTGACCACGTCGATGTCGAGCGGGGTGCGGTCCCCGAAGGGGAAGCGGAAGAGGGGTGCGGTGGTCCGCCCCGTGAGCGCGGAGATCGACGCCTCGGCCGCCGACAGCTCCGCGCGGATCTCCTCGTCGGTGGAGTCCGGGAACGCCGGGTGTGTGTCGCTGTGGTTGCCGACCGGGTGCCCCCTCTGGGACATGGCCCGCACACTGTCCGGGTAGGTCCGGGCGAAGGACCCCGTCACGAAGAAGGTGGCCGGGACGTCCTCGCTGTCCAGCGTGGCGAGGATGTCGGCGACCGCGGTGTTCGACGCACCGCCGTCGAAGGTGAGGGCGACGACACGCCGGTCGGTGTCGAAGGCTTCGATGTCCAGGCCGCTCCAGGCCTGCACGAGGTCGGTCGCGGGAGGGACGGACGGGGTCGGAGCAGGTGTCCCCGGTGGGGTCGGTGCGGGCGGGGTCGGGCTGGGCGACGGCGTCGGAGCGGTGCTGGGTGCGGCGGTCCCCGTCGGCTCGGGGGTGGTCGGCTCCGGGGTTGTCGGTGCCGGTGTCGTCGGTTCCGCGGTCGTGGGTGTCGGGCTGGTCGGCGTCGCGTCCGGCGACGTCGAGCCGCCGTCGTCGGGCGAGGTGGGCGCGGACGTCGTCGTGGCGGTCGGAGAGGCCCCCGGGCCGTCGGCGTCGCCGCACCCGGCGATCGACAGTGCCCCAGCGAGGACCGCGGCCAGCAGGACCCGTCCCCCTCGGCCGTGGACCTGTGCCGTCACCCCAGCCACCTCCTCGTCCGACCGTGCTCACTTCCCCTGTCGTCCCCCGGCGCGCAAAGGTTCAGCGCCCTAGCATGAAGCCATGAGCAGAACCGGCACAGGCCCAGGCTGAGGTATGCCGCAGTACGTCGCCTTCCTCCG
The DNA here is from genome assembly GCF_045032595.1 of Ornithinimicrobium jinqii. NCBI lineage: Bacteria > Bacillati > Actinomycetota > Actinomycetes > Micrococcales > Ornithinimicrobiaceae > Ornithinimicrobium > Ornithinimicrobium jinqii. The sequence continues at coordinate 24,492 of NZ_JBJFZS010000034.1, read as the reverse complement.
CGCCATCAACCTCGGCGCCAGACGGACCTTCCCGAAGAACTCCATCCGGGCGTGCGTGGAGAGCACGGGCGCCGTCGGGGTCGAGACGCACATCAACACCGGCAACGTGCTGCTGCGGACGACGCTTCGCTCCCGTTCGCGGGTGGAGGCTGCCCTGGAGGAGGCGTTCCGGCAGGACCGCGGGTTCGAGGTGCCGACGGTGGTGCTCACCCCCCTCGAGCTGAGCAGCGTCGTCACGGTCGGGGAGGAGCTGGCCGGGCAGCACCCCGCAGCGGTCCGTCACTACGTGACCCTGCTCAAGGCGGAGCCTTCCCCGGAGGTTGCGGGGGAGCTCGCCCGGCTGACCCCCCCCGGTGTGACGCTGAGGGTGGTGGGACGGGCTGTCCACGTGCTGCCTGAGCAGGTCCTCGGACAGGGAGGGCCGCGGAACGACCCCATCGAGCGGCTGCTCGGGGTGGCCACCACCCGCAACCACAGCGTCCTGCGGGCGATCGTCCAGAAGTGGTGCTAGCCCGCCGGGAGAGGCGTGGGGCTTCGCCGCCGCCGCCCGGTCAGGTCTCGGTGGTGCCCTCGTAGAGCCCGACCTGGTTGCCGAACGGGTCTTCGAAGATCGCCCACCAGCTGGTGTCGCTGATCATCTCCTTGCCCATCAGGGTCCTGCCGCCACCGGCCTCGACCTGCCTGAGCGCCTCGTCGATCGAGTCCACCTCGACGTAGGACCGCGGCTGGGTGAAGCCCTCGGACCGCGGCGCCAGGCCGCCACCGCTGATCCCGTTCGGCGCCTGCCACATCGGGTACCCCTCGAAGCCCGGTAGCTCCTCGATCCTCCACCCGAACAGGGCACTGTAGAACTCGCGCGCGGCGCCGGTGTCCGGGACGGGGATGTCGACGTGGGTGATGTCTCCGTGTGCCATGACCGTCCTCCTGGTGCCCGGTGGTGCCCGCTGGTCGGCGGGTCTGCTCGAGTCTGGCACGGCGCGGGGGCCCTCGTCAGGAAAGCCGCGACTCCTTCATCAGCGGTGAGGTGTAGACGGTCGGGATCTGCACGCCGTCGAGCCAGGCCGTGAGCCGGTCCGCCTCCGCCGCGAGCGCCGCACGGCCCTGCGAACCGACGTCCTCGCCCTCGCGCAGAACGACCCGCACCCCGGCCTGTGCGTCCTGCACCCAGCACCCGACGACCCGGCCCTGCCACCACGCGGTGGTCCCCGCGTTGCCGAAGCTGTCGAAGAGCGAGGGGACGTGGCGGGGGTCGAGGTAGAACCCGCGCTGCTTCCACCCCATCGTCGTGGGGTCGAGCGTCGGCAGCAGCGCCGCCCACGGCCCGGCCTCCGACACCTCGTCCACGTCCTCCGGCAGCACCCAGCCGGTCCCACCGCCGTCCAGCCCGACCTCGACGGCGTCGGCAGCGGCCAGCGCGGCACGGGCCGCCGTCCGGGTCGACCCCAGCCACCACTGGACGTCCTCGAGGGTGCCCGGCCCGAAGGTCCTCAGCCAGCGGCGGACGAGCACGCCATACCCCTCCTCGGTCGTCACGCGCTCCGGCGCTGCACCCAGCCAGGAGTCCATCAGGGTCCAGGTGGGGCGGCTGGTGCGCCAGTGCCCGACGTTCGGGCCGCGGACGAGCACGCCGGCGGCCCCGAGCAGCGTCAGCACCCGGGGGGCGAGCTGGAAGGTGCCGCCCCAGCGCTTGTCGGTGTCGACCGTGATCGTGCCGGACAGCTCCGGCAGCTCCTCGCGGAGCTGGCGGGCCGACAGCGGCGGTGAACCGGTCAGAAGGTCCACGACGGCGGCCGTGGCCCGCTCGATCCAGACCTGACCGTCGCGTGCGACCCCGTGCCGCTCGACGTCGCGGCCGATGAGCCGTCGCTGCTCCGCGGCCACCCGGGCGGAGGCGCTGCCGAGCGCTGCCGGGAGCAGGTCGACCGGCATGACGAACAGGGTGCGCCGCATGGCCAGCTGCTTGACGAGGGCGCGGTCGTCGTAGAGGGACCGGTCGACGTCGGCGGGCGAGGTGCCGGTCGTGCGGGCGTGCACGGCCAGGTGCACGGTGGCGGACTCGGTGGCGTGCAGGACCGTCATCGCACGGGTGGCGGCCACAGGGTCGGCCAGCCTTTGGTCAGGGTGGAGACCGTGGCGGAGCGCCAGCCGGTTGCGGCGCTCGGTGTCGTCGACGTGCCGACGGTGCATCGGCACCTCAGCCGGCGAGGTGCCGACGGAAGAAGGCGACGATCCGCCGGCGGGCGTCCGCCGTGGCGTTCGCGTCGAACCTCGTCCCGGAGATGCGTGCGAGGAAGGAGAGCATCGGCGTCCGGTCGGCGGGGTCGTGGTCGTTCATGAAGCCGTGCCCCACGCCGGGGTAGATCTTCACGTCGTGCGGCACCCCGGCCTCCGTGAGGATCGCGTCGAGGCGTCGACCTGCCTTGTGTCCCAGGGGTGAGCGGTCCGTCCCGCCGTAGCTGCCGACCACCGGGCAGGCGCCGGGGAGCCACTCTTCGCCGTCCGCGGGGCAGCCGCCGTAGTTGACGCCCGCGGCGTCGAAGCCTCGGTCCGCCGCGAGCGCGAGCGCGTAGCCCCCGCCCATGCAGAAGCCGACCACCCCGATGCGGCCCGTGCAGTCGTCACGGTCGGCCAACCACCGTCGTGCCGCCTCGACGTCGTCGAAGGAGCGGCCGCGCCGACGAGAGAGGTCACCGATGATCGTGCGCAGGCAACCCAGCCTGCTGCCCCAGTAGTAGAGGTCCGGCGCCGCAGCGAGGAAACCCTCGCCGGCCAGCCAGTCGGCCTGGGCCCGCAGGTCCCGGCTCATGCCGGTGACGTCGTGGACGACCACCACCCCTGGCCACGGGCCCGCGCCGTCCGGCACCGCCACGTAGGTAGGCATCGACCCGTGGGCGGTGGTGAGGTGCTCCAGCGCGGGGGACTCCATACGGGGGAATGTAGTCCTGCCGACGGGGCGGTGTCGCGGACCGGGACCCGCCGTACGGCAGACTCTGCTGCGTGACCCGCGCCTCTGTCCCGGTGCCCGCGGTGCTGCAGGCCGGTGACCGCGCCGCGCCGCCGCGCACCCTGGTGGACGTCCTGACGGACACGGTCGCGCGCGTTCCCGACGCCATGGCGGTGGACAGCGGGGTGCAGACGCTGACCTACGCCGAGCTGGCGCAGGCCGCCCGTCAGCTGGCAGACCGGCTGGCGGCGCACGGGATCGGCCGCGGCGCGCGGGTCGGGGTCCGGGTCCGCTCGGGCACCGCCGACCTCTACACCGCGATCCTCGGCGTCCTGGTCGCCGGGGCCGCCTACGTCCCCGTCGACGCGGACGACCCGGACGAGCGGGCGCGGGTGGTCTTCGACGAGGCGGCCGTGGCCGCCGTCATCGGCAACGACCTGGCGATCGCCGTGCGCGGGGGCGCCCACCGGGGCACCCCGGGGGAGGAGCCGGGGGTCGCGGACGACGCCTGGATCATCTTCACCTCCGGGTCCACCGGCACGCCCAAGGGGGTGGCGGTCTCGCACCGCAGTGCCGCCGCCTTCGTCGACGCGGAGTCGCGGCTGTTCGTGCAGGACGAGCCCGTCGGTCCGCGGGACCGGGTGATGGCCGGGTTGTCCGTGGCCTTCGACGCCAGCTGCGAGGAGATGTGGCTGGCCTGGGCGCACGGCGCCTGCCTGGTGCCGGCGCCCCGGTCCCTGGTCCGGTCCGGGGTCGACGTCGGGCCGTGGCTCGTCGCCAACGACATCACCGTCGTGTCGACGGTGCCCACGCTCGTCGCCCTGTGGCCCCCCTCCTCGCTCGCACGGGTCCGGCTGCTCGTCATGGGCGGCGAGGCGTGCCCGCCCGAGCTCGCGGCCCGGCTGCAGGCCCCCGGACGCGAGGTGTGGAACACCTACGGGCCCACCGAGGCCACGGTCGTGGCGTGCGCCGCGATCCTCGACGGCACGGCACCGGTGCGGATCGGGCTGCCGCTGGACGGCTGGGACCTCGCGGTCGTCGACGAGGAGGGCCGCCCGGTCCCGGAGGGTTCCTCCGGCCAGCTGATCATCGGCGGGGTCGGGCTGGCGCGCTACCTGGACCCCGTCAAGGACGCGGAGCAGTATGCCCCCCTGCCGGCTCTCGGGTGGGACCGCGCCTACCGCTCCGGGGACGTCGTGGTCAACGACCCGGCCGGGCTGCTCTTCGGCGGCCGGGTCGACGACCAGGTCAAGCTGGGCGGGCGACGCGTCGAGCTGGGTGAGATCGACGAGCAGCTCCTGCGGCTGCCGGGCGTGGCGGGAGCTGCCGCCGCGGTGCGTCGCACCCGCTCCGGCAACCAGCTGCTCGTGGGCTACCTCGCCGTCGATTCGGGCTACGACGCCGACACCGCACTGGCGCTGCTGCGCGACCGGATGCCGGCGCCCCTGGTGCCCCGCCTGGCGGTCGTCGAGGACCTTCCCACCCGCACCTCGGGAAAGGTCGACCGGGACGCCCTGCCGTGGCCGCTGCCGGGCAGCGGCGCCTCGGTCCCCGTGGGGCTGACACCCCTGCAGACGTGGATCGCCCAGATCTGGGCCGACGTCCTCGGTGCCGAGGTGACCTCTGCCAAGGACGACTTCTTCGACTTCGGGGGTGGCTCGCTGACCGCGGCCCAGGTCGTCGGACGGCTCCGGGAGCGCTTCCCCGAGGTGGCGGTGGGCGACCTCTACCAGCACCACCGGGTCGGCAGCCTGGCGGTCCTGCTCGAGGAGCTCGGAAGCGGCCCGGCCAGGCTGGACCGGGCGGTCCCCCCGATCCGGCGCAAGACGCAGTCGGGGCAGGTCGTGGCCCTCCTGCCGCTCCGCACGCTCGCCGCCGGCCGCTGGGTCGCCTGGGTGCTGCTGCTGAGCACGCTCGCGCACGGCCTGCTCGGGGTCGGGTGGGCACCGACCTTCGACCCCGTCATCGTGGGGCTCACCGCCGTCCTCTTCCTCGTCCCGCCCGTGCGGATGGGTCTGGCGGCCCTCCTGATCCGTCTCGTCCTGAGGGGGGTGCACCCCGGCAGCTGGCCGCGCGGCGGCAAGGTGCACCTCCGCCTGTGGTTGGCGACCCGGATCCAGGACGAGCTGGCGGCGGTCTCGACGGCAGGCTCGCCCTGGTTGCAGCGCTACGCCCGCAGCCTGGGCGCCGACCTCGGCCGAGGTGTCGACCTGCACGCGCTCCCACCGGTCACCGGTCTGCTCTCCGTCGGCCCCGACGCCGCGGTCGAGCCCGAGGTCGACCTCGGCGGCTGGTGGATCGACGGCGACCGCCTGCACGTGGGGCCGGTGCGGGTCGGGGCCGGGGCCCGCGTCGGGGCCCGCAGCATGCTGGGGCCGGGCGCCGTCGTCGGCGCGGGCGCCGAGGTCGCACCCGGCTCGCTCGTCCTCGGCACGATCCCCGCGGGGGAGCACTGGTCGGGCTCGCCCGCCGAGCGGGTCTCGCCGCGCGCCCGCGGCCCGTGGACCGACGAGACACCGCCGCGCGGCCGGCTGTGGTGGCTCGGCTACGCCGTCTCCGCCCTCCTCGTCGCCGGGCTCCCGGTCGCCGGTGCGCTGGCCGGGGTGGGTCTGCTGCTGACGGTGGCCGGCGATGCCGCCACGGCAGGGGAGGCCGTGCGCCGGGCCGCGCCCTGGGTGCCGCTGGCGACCCTGCTCGGGTATGCCGTGCTCGCGGCCCTGGTGGTGGGCGTGGTCCGGCTCTGCGCCGTGGGCCTCGAAGCCGGCCGTCATCCCACGAGATCAGCTGCGGGACTCAAGATCTGGACCACCTTCCGGGTCCTCGACGAGGCCCGGACCTGGCTGTTCCCGGTCTACTCGGCCGCGATCACGCCGATCTGGCTGCGCCTGCTCGGGGCGCGCGTCGGCACCGGTGTCGAGGCGTCCACGGTGCTGCTCATCCCGCGGTTCGCCCAGATCAACGACCACGCCTTCCTCGCCGACGACACGCTCATCGGCTGCTACGAGCTGTCCGCCGGCTGGGTCCGGGTGGAGCCGGTCAAGATCGGCAAGCGCGCCTTCGTCGGCAACTCCGGCATGGTGTCGGCCGGTCGCAAGGTCCCCAAGGAGTCGCTGGTCGCGGTCCTGTCCGCAGCCCCGCGGCGCAAGGCCGTCACAGCGCGCTCGTCCTGGGTGGGGAGCCCCCCGACGAAGCTGCGCCGCACGGCGAGCACGGTGGACGCGAGCCGCACCTACGACCCGCCGCTGCGCCTGCAGCTCTACCGCGGCGTCCTGGAGACCGGCCGACTGGTCCCGATGCTCCTGCACGTCCTCCTCCACCTCGGCGTGGTCGCGACCCTCCTCGCCCTGACCCGGTGGCACCCGCTCGCAGCCTTCGCCCTGGGGGGCGTGGTCATGGCCGCCGCCGGCGTCGTGGCCGCCCTCGTCACCGCCGCGGCCAAGTGGACCCTCGTCGGACGCCATACCTCCGTCGAGCACCCCCTGTGGTCTGGCTTCGTGTGGCGCAACGAGCTCGCCGACACCTTCACCGAGGTGCTGGCCGCGCCCTGGTTCGCCTCCGTGACCCAGGGCACCGTGGTGCTCAACGTGTGGCTGCGGATGCTGGGCGCCCGGATCGGGCGGGGCGTGTGGTGCGACACCTACTGGCTGCCCGAGACCGACCTCGTCGAGCTGCGCGACGGCTCGACCGTCAACCACGGCTGCGTCGTGCAGACCCACCTCTTCCACGACCGGGTGCTGAGCATGGACACGGTCACCCTCCAGGCGGGTGCGACCCTGGGACCGAACAGCGTGATCCTGCCGGCGGCGACGATCGGTCGGCACAGCACGGTCGGCCCCGTGTCCCTGGTGATGCGCGGCGAGTCCGTCCCGTCCCAGACCCGCTGGGTCGGCAACCCGATCGGACCGTGGGACGACCCCCCGGAGGAGGAGACGCGATGACCGGAGCCGACCCCTACGTGCCCGGTCACGGAGACCTGCGCTACGAGGTCGTGCACCACGACCTCACCCTGACCTACGCGCTGCCCAGCAACAGGCTGGAGGGCGAGGCTGTGCTGCTCTGCCGCGCCGCCGTGCAGCTGAGCCAGGTGCGGCTCGACCTGCAGCTCAAGCCCTCGAAGGTCACCGTCTCCGGGCGACCCGTCCGGCGCTTCCGGTCCGGGCGCGGGTCGCTGACCGTGGACCTGCCTGGTCCCGTCGCGGCCGGGACGGAGTTCATCGTCGCGGTCCGCTACGCCGGCAACCCCCGCCCGATCAGCATGCGGGGGATGGACCCCGCGGGCTGGGAGGAGCTGGAGGACGGCGTGATCGTCGCCTCCCAGCCGCACGGGGCCCCGTCGTGGTTCCCGTGCAACGACCGACCTTCGTCCAAGTCGACCTACGCGCTGACCTTCACCACGGCCGCCGACTACCACGTGGAGTTCAGCGGCGAGCCGGTCTCGGCACGGCGTCGGGGCGCGACGCGGACCTGGACCTTCCGTCAGGACGAGGCCATCCCGGCCTACCTGGCCACCGTGCAGATCGGCCGGTACCGCGTCGTCGACCAGCCGGCGGTGGTCCCCCTGCGCGTGGTCGGGCCCGCCGACATCCGGCCCAACGGCTTCTCCGCGTCCTTCGGGCTGCAACCGCAGATGATGGCCTTCTTCGTCGCAGCCTTCGGGCCCTACCCCTTCTCCACCTACACCGCCGTCATCACCGACGACGACCTGGAGATCCCGCTCGAGTCCGCGGCGCTGTCGACCTTCGGCCGCAACGTCGCCACCGGCGACTGGGACAACGTGCGCCTCGTCGCCCACGAGATGGCGCACCAGTGGTTCGGCAACGCGGTGACCGCCGAGCGGTGGAGCGACATCTGGCTGCACGAGGGCTTCGCCTGCTACGCCGAGTGGTTGTGGTCGGAGGAGAGCGGTGGGCGCAGCGCGCAGGAGTGGGCAGGCCACCACCACGCGGTCCTGGCGGGCCAGAGCCAGCCGCAGCCGCTGGTCGACCCGACGCCCGCGCTGATGTTCGAGGACTGGGTCTACAAGCGGGGTGCTCTCACTCTGCACGCGGTGCGCGCCGAGGTCGGCGACGACGTCTTCCTCGAGGTGCTCCGCTCCTGGGTGGCGAGGCACCGCGGGGGGACCGTCACCACCCCGCTCTTCGAGGCGCACTGCGCCGCGGTGTCGGGTCGCGACCTCGGCGACCTGTTCACCGCCTGGCTGCGCAAGAGGTCACTGCCGCCCCTGCCGCAGGCCGCTCCTGGCAGGATCCGCGTTCCCTGAGGCCAGCGCCCCGGTCAGGCCGACCGGGGTCTGCAGCGGGGTGACGCCGGCCTCGTCCACCAGCCGCACCTCGGTCATCGGCACGGTGAGGCCGGTGCCGCGACGCTTGAGCACCGCCTCCTTGGCGCACCACAGCCACGCCATCTCCTCCGCGGAGCCTGCGTCCTCGCCCGGTGACAGCACGAGCTCCGGCTGCCACCGCGACGCGACGTCGGCCACCAGCTCCACGTCGACGCCCACCGGTCCCGCGAGGGACACCGCTGTCACCAGGTGGTCGCCGGCGCGCGAGAGGGAGACGTGGACCTCGCGGACCCCCCCGGCGGGGGAGGTGGTGTGCCGCGCCCACGGGTGCCCGTGGCGCGCCGAACCGCAGGCCGGGCACAGCCGACCGACCTCTACCCCGCCCGGACCGAGCACGTCCAGGACGTGACCGCGCAGCGCGCAGCCCGGGTCGGCGCCCGCAGGGTGCCAGGCGACCGGCTCGCTCACGGGAACCTCCGTGATCCCGCTGCCTGGGCGCTCACTCGTCGGGCTGGCCCGGCGCCCGCTCGAGGGGCTCGAACACGTCGACGCGGGGTGGATGGAGGATCGCGCGCGCCACGTTCCGGAAGTCCATGCGGTCCAGGAGCATCGCGGCCTCCTCGTCCGTGAGGTCGTAGGCGTGCGCGAGCATCCGCACGTGCTCGGTGTAGAACGCGTGCAGGCGGTTGACACCCTTGATGAACTCGAGCTCCTTGCCCATGGCTCTCCTCGTCGACGTCCAGGTTCCCGCCCCAGCGACCCTAGTGGACCGGCGGGCGGTCGGGAGCACCGTGCGACGCGCGCGGTCGCGGGGTCGCGTACGCTCGCCCGGTTGCGTGGACGCCCGAGCAGAGAGGACCCCCGTGCTGCGTCGAGTGCTCCCGCGCGAGCTCGGTGTGCCGTTCCGGTGGCTCTTCGGGTCGATGACCGTGACCAACCTCGGCGACGGGCTGCTGCTGGCGGCCGGTCCGCTGCTGGTGGCCAGCCTGACCCGCGACCCGCTCGCGGTGTCGTTCGCGATCTTCGCCCAGCGGGTCCCGTGGCTGCTCTTCGGCATCCTCGCCGGCGCCGTCGTGGACCGCGTCGACCGGCTCCGGCTCGTCATGGTCGCCGACGCCCTGCGCGTCGTCGTCGTCGGACTCCTCGCCCTCCTGCTGGCGTTCGACGAGGTCACCCTGCCCCTCATCTACCTCGTCTTCTTCCTGCTCGGCACCGCCGAGACCTTCGCCGACAACGCCGCCTCCACCCTCGTGGTGCAGCTCGTGCCGCGCGCCCAGCTGGGCCGGGCCAACTCGCGGATCTTCGGCAGCGTCATGATCACCAACCAGCTGGCCGGGCCGCCGCTGGGTGCCGCCCTGTTCACGGTCGCCGGGTGGGTGGCGTTCGGTGCCAACGCGGTCCTCTGCGCCCTGGGCGTCGTCCTGCTCCTGCGGCTGAGGAGCTCGAGCCTGTCGCGCCGGCGCCCGGCCGAGCACGGGGAGACCCCGTCCGCCCCGGTGACGGTCTGGGCCCAGACCGCCGAGGGCGTGCGCTGGCTGCTGCACCACCCGCCGATGCGGACCCTGGCCCTGATGATCCTGCTCTTCAACATCACCTTCGGCGCCAGCTACGGCGTCTACGTCCTCTACGCCCAGGAGCGGCTCGGCCTGGACGGGCTCGGCTTCGGCCTGCTCATGGCCTCGTCGGCCGTGGGTGGTGTGCTGGGCTCGGCGGTCTACGGCCGGCTCGAGGTCCGCTTCTCCTACACCGCGCTCCTACGCGCCGGGCTGGTGCTGGAGACCCTCTCGCACGCGGCCCTGGCGCTCACCCGCAGCCCCTGGGTCGCCGGGGCGATCCTCTTCGCCTTCGGCGTGCACGCCACGATCTGGGGCACCACGTCCACGACGGTCCGCCAGCGTGCGGTGCCCGACGAGCTCCTCGGCCGCGTGACGAGCGTCTACCTGCTCGCCAGCCTCGGCGGCATGTCGATCGGCACCCTCCTGGGCGGCTGGGTCGGCCAGCAGTGGGGGATCGTGGCGGTGTTCTGGGCCGCGTTCGTCGGCTGCTGCCTCACCCTGCCCTTCCTCTGGCACCCGATGCGCCACATCGGACGGGCCGCGGCATGAACCCCGGAGTGGACAGGACCCCCTCCCGTCGGGTGAGGTAGCCGGGTGACCAGCGACGACGTCCGACACCTGCACCTGCGCGCCGCCGGCACCTCCGTGGCGCTCGAGCTCTCCGGCGGGCTGCTCCCCGTGGTCCGGCACTGGGGGTCCGACCTCGGCCCGCTCGGCGACGACGACCTCGCCGGCCTCGCGCTCGCGGCAGGAGCGGCGCGCGGCGACAGCCCCTTCGACGTCACCGACCGGGTCAGCGTCGTCCCCGAGCACGCCCTCGCGTGGATCGGGCGGCCAGGGGTCGAGGGCTCGCGCTCGGGCCGCGACTGGTCGCCGGCCCTGCGCACCACCGGCGAGCCGGAGGTGTCGACCCTGCCGGACGGCACCCAGCGCCTCCTTGTCCGCTCCGCCGACACCACGGCACACCTCGGCCTGGACCTAGAGCTCGAGCTGCACCCGGGTGGCCTGCTCCGCCTGCGCGCCACCCTGACGAGCACGGGCGGAGGACGGTATGACGTGGGCGCAGTGCGTCTGGGCCTGCCGGTGCCGGAGCGGGCCGGCGAGCTGCTCGACTTCACCGGCCGCCACACCTTCGAGCGGATCCCGCAGCGGCGGCCGTTCGGCGCCGGGGTCCACTCGCGCGAGGTCCGCACCGGGCGGACCGGGCTGGACGCCGTGCACCTGCTGTGCGCGGGCGAGCCAGGCTTCGGCTTCCGCAGCGGCCAGGTGTGGGCGGTGCACCTGGGCTGGAGCGGCAACCAGCAGACCTACGCCGAGCGCCTGTCCAACGGCGCCCGTCTCCTCGGCTCCGGCGAGGCTCTCGAGCACGGCGAGGTGAGCCTGGGGCCGGGGGAGTCCTACGCCACCCCGTGGGTCTACGCGGCGCACGGCACCGGTCTCGACGAGGTGTCCGGTCGGTTCCACGCCTGGCTGCGGTCCCGCCCGCACGCACCCACCCGACCGCGGCCGGTGACCCTGAACACCTGGGAGGCGGTCTACTTCGACCAGTCGTTCGAGCGGCTCACCGCCCTCGCCGACCTCGGCGCCCGGGTCGGGGCCGAGCGGTTCGTCCTCGACGACGGCTGGTTCGGCGGTCGCCGCGACGACACCACCAGCCTCGGCGACTGGACCGTGTCCCCGGACGTGTGGCCCGACGGGCTGGGCCCCCTGGTCGAGCACGTCCACCGCCTGGGTATGGAGTTCGGGCTGTGGGTGGAGCCGGAGATGGTCAGCCGGGACTCGGACCTGGCCCGGGCGCATCCCGAGTGGCTGTTCAGCGGCGGCGGCCGGCCCGGCCTGGAGTCGCGCCAGCAGCACGTCCTGGACCTCGGGCACCCCGGCGCCTACGCCCACGTCCACGACCAGCTCCTGGACCTGCTGCACCGCCACGACATCGCGTACCTGAAGTGGGACCACAACCGCTACCTCAACGACGCCGGTCACACGCCGGGCGGGGAGGCCGGGGTGCATGCCCACACGCTCGCCGCCTACCGGCTCATGGACGAGCTCGTCGCCGCCCGGCCGGGGCTGGAGATCGAGTCGTGCGCCGGCGGTGGGGGACGGATCGACCTCGGCGTCCTGGACCGCTGCGTCCGCGTCTGGGCCTCCGACTGCATCGACCCCCTGGAGCGGCAGCAGATCCAACGCTGGACGTTCGCGCTCCTCCCGCCGGGCTGGGTGGGCACGCACGTCGGCTCGCCGCGCTCGCACACGACCGGTCGCCGTCACGACCTGTCCTTCCGGGCGCAGACCGCGCTGTGGGGGCACATGGGGATCGAGTGGGACCTCACGGCCGCCGACGAGGACGAGCTGGTCGAGCTCGCGGCCTGGGTGCGGCTGCACAAGCAGCAGCGCGACCTCCTGCACGGCGGCACCGTCGTCAACGGCGACCACCACGACGACGACACCTGGGTGCACGGCGTCGTCGCCCCCGACCGCTCGCGTGCGCTCTACGACGTGGCGTCGCTGCGGCGGGCACCGAGCGGGCCCGGGCGGGTCCGGCTGCCGGGGCTGGACCCCGACCGGCGCTACCGGGTCTCCGCCCCCGACCCCGCGGCGGGGCTGCCCGGGGTGCTGCCCCTCACCCTCTCGATGAGCGTGCCCTGGGCGCGCGCGGGCGTGGTCCTGACCGGGCGGGTCCTCGACGAGATCGGCATACCGATGCTGCCCCTGCTCCCCGAGCACGCCCACCTCGTCCACGTCACGGAGGTCTGAGATGTCGGAGCCCACCTGGCTGCCCCCCGCGACGGACGCGGAGGTGACCGACTCGCTGACCCAGGCCTTCGTCGATCGCTTCTCCTCCCTGCCCGACGGGGTGTGGGCCGCGCCGGGACGGGTGAACCTCATCGGCGAGCACACCGACTACAACGCCGGCTTCGCCCTTCCGCTCGCCCTGCCCCACCGCACCTACGCCGCGGCACGATGGCGCGACGACGGGATCCTGCGGCTGGCCTCCCTGCAGCAGGAGCGCACCTGGGAGGGCCCGGTGGCCCAGGTGCGGCACGGCAACCCCCGGGGCTGGTCCGCCTATGTCGCGGGCGTGGCCCGCGCACTGGCCGACCGGGTCGGCGCGTCCGAGGTGGGGCTGGACGTGCTGGTCGACGGTCGCGTGCCGCTCGGCTCCGGGCTGTCGTCCTCCGCGGCGCTGTCCTGCTCGGTGGGCGTGGCCCTGCGCGACCTCGTGCCCGGGCTGCGGACGATGCCGGTCGAGGAGCTCGTGGCAGCCTGCGTGCGGGCCGAGAACGAGGTCGCCGGAGCGGCGACCGGTGGGATGGACCAGACCGTCTCGCTGCGCGCGGTCGACGAGCACCTGCTGCTCCTCGACGCCAGGGACTTCTCCGTCGTGCCGGTGGCCTGGACGCTGCCCGAGCACGAGGTGCTGGTCATCGACACCCGGGCCCACCACTCGCTGGCGGACGGGCAGTACGAGCAGAGGCGTCGCACCTGCGAGGCTGCCGCCGACGCGCTGGGGCTCCGGTCGCTGCGCGAGCTGTCGGCCGAGCTGCTCGGCGAGCCGAGGGTCCGCACGGCGCTCGGGGCGGTGCCGGACGGGCTGCGCAGGGTGCGGCACGTCGTGACCGAGAACGAGCGGGTGCTCGGCCTCGTCGCCGCGCTGCGTGAGCAGGACACCGACCGGGTGGGGAGGTTGATGACGGCCTCGCACACGTCGCTGCGGGACGACTACGAGGTGTCGTGCGCAGAGCTGGACGTCGCCGTCGGGGCGGCCCTGGCGGCCGGGGCCCCGGGAGCGCGGATGACCGGCGGGGGCTTCGGCGGGTCGGCGATCGCGCTCGTGCGGCGGGACGAGGTCGAGGACGTGGCCAGGGCCGTGCACCGGGCGTTCGCGGAGGCGGACCTGACCGCCCCGGCCTTCCTCACGGCATACCCGAGCCGGCCCGCGGGGCGGGTCACCTAGACGCGAGCCGACGACGAGGGCTCCGAGCCAGCGCTGGGGAGCGTCGGTCGCCACCGGGTCAGGGGAGGGCGTCGACCACGGCCGACGCCTGACGGGCGATCTCCCACTCCTCGTTGGTCGGCACCACCAGCACGGTCACCGAGCTGTCGGGGGTGCTGATGACGGCCTCCCCGTGCGCACTCTCGTTGGCCGCCGCGTCGAGGCGGACCCCGAACCCGGCCAGGCGCTCCACGACGGCTGCGCGCACGAGCGGGCTGTGCTCGCCGATCCCGGCAGTGAAGGCGATCGCGTCCAGCCGACCCAGAATCGCGGCATACGCCCCCACGTAGTGCAGGAGGCGGTGCACGACCACGTCGAAGGCGAGCCGGGCGTCCGGGTCCCCGGCCTCGAACCGCTCCTCGACGTCGCGCATGTCGGCTGAGCCGGTGAGGCCCACCAGTCCGCTCTCCTTGGACAGGGCCCGGTCGTAGTCCTCCACGCTCAGCCCGGCCACCTCCGCGAGGTGGCGAGGCAGACCGGGGTCGACGTCGCCCGGTCTCGTCCCCATCACGAGGCCCTCGAGCGGCGTCAGCCCCATCGACGTGTCGACGCTGCGCCCGCCGTCGACCGCGGTGGCGCTCGCACCGTTGCCGAGGTGGAGCACGATCGTCGCGACCTCCTCGAGAGGACGGCCGAGCAGGTCCGCGACCCGCCGCGAGACGTAGGCGTGCGAGGTCCCGTGGAAGCCGTAGCGACGCACCCGGTACTGCTCGCGCCACGCCCGCGGCACGGCATACGTCGAGGCCGCCGCCGGCATCGTCTGGTGGAAGGCCGTGTCGAAGACGGCCACCTGCGGCACGTCGGGAAAGGTCCGCTGGGCCACCTCGATGCCCTGCAGGTTCCCCGGGTTGTGCAGGGGCGCCAGCGGCACGAGGCGGCGGACGGCGTCGACCACGGCGGGGGTCACCACGGTCGGCTCGCTGAAGTCTGCGCCGCCGTGCACCACACGGTGGCCCACGGCGACCAGCTCGACCTCGGACAGGTCGGGGCCGTGCTGCGCGAACGCCTCGCGCAGGACCGCCATCGCCCGCACGTGGTCGGGGACGGTCGTCTCGTGCGTGTGGGTGCCCGAGGCGCAGGTATGCCGCACGCGCCCGGCGGGGAGGCCGATCCGCTCGACGAGGCCGGTGGCGTCGGAGACACCGGTGTCCGGGTCGACGAGCTGGTACTTCAGCGAGGACGAGCCGGCGTTGACGACGAGGACCCGCCGGGGCCCGGACGTGGTCATCTGTCTCAGCCTTTCGCCTGGATGCCGGTGATCGCGACGGTGTTGATGATGTCGCGGACCGTCGCACCCCGGGACAGGTCGTTGACCGGGGCGTTGAGGCCCTGGAGCACCGGGCCGATCGCGATCGCGCCGGCGCTGCGCTGGACCGCCTTGTAGGTGTTGTTGCCCGTGTTGAGGTCGGGGAAGATCAGCACGGTGGCGCGGCCTGCGACGGGGGAGTCCTTCATCTTGGTCGCGGCGACGACGGGGTCGACGGCAGCGTCGTACTGCAGCGGGCCCTCGACCATCAGGTCCGGGGCCTGCTCTCGGACGATGGCGGTCGCCTCGCGGACCTTCTCGACGTCGGCGCCCGAGCCGGAGCCGCCGGTGGAGTAGGACAGCATCGCCAGCCGCGGGTCCACGCCGAACTTCGCGGCCGTCCGGGCCGAGGAGATCGCGATGTCGGCCAGCTGCTCGGCGGTGGGGTCGGGATTGATGGCGCAGTCGCCGTAGACGAGCACCCGGTCGGCCAGCAGCATGAAGAAGACGCTGGAGACGACCGAGACGCCCGGGGCGGTCCGGATGATCTCGAGGGCGGGACGGATCGTGTGCGCGGTCGTGGTGATCGAGCCCGAGACCATGCCGTCGGCCTGACCGCCGTGGACCATCATCGTGCCGAAGTAGGCCGGGTCGGCGACGACGTCCCACGCGTGCTCGGGGGTGACACCCTTGTGGGCGCGCAGCCGGGCGTACTCCTCGGCGAAGCCCTGGCGCAGGTCGCTGGTCTGCGGGTCGACGACAGCCGCCTCGTCCAGGTGGAGCCCGAGGGCTGCCGCACGGGCGCGCACCTCGGCCTCGTCGCCGAGCAGCGTCAGCCGGGCGACGCGGCGGGCGAGGAGCGTGTCGGCCGCGCGCAGGATCCGGTCCTCCAGCCCCTCGGGGAGGACGATGTGGGAGTCGGCGGCGCGGGCCCGGGCGGTGAGCTCGTGCTCGAACATCAGCGGGGTGACCACGCGGGGACCGGTGGAACCCACCGGGTGGTGCCCGCCGACCGGCAGCAGCGTGTCGATGTCGACGTGCTGGTGGACCAGGGCACGGGCGCGCTCGATCTTGCGTGTCGAGCCCGGGCCGATGCGGGCGTGCACGCGGGAGATGGCGGTGGCGGTGCTCATCGTCCCGGTGGTGCAGGTGACGACGGGCAGCTCGACGCCGACGCCCTCCACGAGGCGGTGGACCTGCTCGCTGGGCTGGAAGCCGCCGTTGAGGACGATGCCCGACAGGGAGGGGAACGTCGAGGCGCGGTGTGCCAGGAGCGAAGCCAGGAGAACCTCCTCGCGGTCGCCCGGACAGATGAGCGCGCACCCCTCGTGGAGCCGGTCGAGGACGTGCGGCATGGTCATGGCGGCGACGACCATGCCCGTGACCTCGCGGTCCAGCATCGTCTCCTCACCGAGCAGCAACCGGCCGTCGACGGCCGTCATGAGGTCGCGCATCGTGGGCGCGCTGAGCAGCGGGTCGCCAGGCACGGTGAAGACCGGCACGCCCGCACCGACGTTGGCCCTCCTCTTCCCGGTCGGCGTGGCCTCGGACCTGAGCCGTTCGACGATGCCGGCCCGGACGGCCGCCCCTTGCCCGGGAGGGACGCGGTTCGCGACCACCGCTGCGACGTCGGCGTGCCTGCTCCGGGCCTCGTGGTAGATCACCTGGGCGGCGGTGACGCTCTCGTCCAGCGACCGGTCGGAGCACGGGACGACCAGCACCATGGCGGCGCCCAGGTGCGAGGCGATCGCGGCGTTGACCGAGAACTCCGTCGGCGCCGGCACCCCGGTGAAGTCGGAGCCGACGACGAGGACCGTGTCGTGCTCGGCTGCATACGCGTGGAAGCGCTCGACCGCGGCGCCCACGGCGGCGTCCTGCCCGCGGTGCACGTCGTCGTAGGTCACGCCGACCGCAGCGGACGCCTCCGCGGGGGAGGTCGACATCGGGTGCAGCAGCTCGAGCAGGGGGTCGTGCGAGGTGTCGAGCACCACGGGTCGGAACACGCCAACCCGGCCGCCCCGGGCGCACAGTTCGGCCAGCAGGCCGACGGCGAGCGCGGACTTGCCGGACTGGATCTCCGCTGAGGACAGGTAGAGCGAGGTCGTCACGGGCACCACACTAGGGGTGCTCGTCCCCCCGGGTCGTCGCCACCCGACCGGCCGCGTGCTGCCCAGGCCGTGGCAGGCTGGGCGCCATGGTCGACGGTATGCCGCGGGTGCGGGTGTGGGTCAACGGGCGCCTGGTGGACGACGGGCCCTCCCTCGAGGCCCTGGACCACGGCATCACCGTGGGGGACGGCGCGTTCGAGACGGGCAAGGTGGTCGGCGGCGTGCTCTTCGCCCCCGGTCGCCACCACGACCGGATGGACAGGTCCCTCGCCGGGCTGGGTCTGCCTCTTCTGGACCGGCGCCGGGTGCAGGAGGGGATCGACGCCGTGCTGGGCATGGGACCCATGCGGTTCGGACGCCTTCGCTACACGGTCACCGCGGGCCCGGGGCCGCTGGGCAGCGACCGGCTCGAGGGCTCGGCCACCTACCTCGTCACGGCGATCGAGCAGGAACCGCCGCCCACCGTGTCCACGGTGGCCGTCGTGCCGTGGACCCGCAACGAGCGAGGCGCCCTCGCGGGGCTGAAGACCACCTCCTACGCCGAGAACGTCGTCGCGCTGGCGGCGGCGAAGCGGCTGGGAGCGACCGAGGCGATCCTGGCGAACACGGCCGGCTACCTGTGCGAGGGCACGGGGACCAACGTCTTCGTCGTCCTCGACGGAGTGGTGATGACCCCCTCGCTGGACAGCGGTCCGCTGGCGGGCGTCACGCGGGCCCTGGTGATCGAGTGGCTGCGGCAGGAGGGTCTCCAGGTCGTCGAGGACCACCTGCCGATGACGCTCCTGGACGACGCCGACGAGGTGTGGCTGACCTCCAGCGTGCGTGACGTCAGCGCCGTGACGCGCATCGAGGTCGCGCCGGCCGGGCTGACCCTCGGAGGTATGCCGCTTCCTGCGCCCCCCGTGACGCCGCGCGTGCTCGGGAACGGTCCCGGCCCCGTAGCCCGGCTCGCGCGCGACGTCTTCGCCCGCCACCAGGCCGTGTCGATGAACCCCTGACCCCCACCGGACGCGTCGGGTGGCGGTCCCAGCAGCGATTTCGCGTTACGAAGCGCAGTCCGATAACGTTCGTGGTCGCGCCATGCGCAAGAAGGACGTGTAGCTCAGTTGGTTAGAGCGTTCGCTTCACACGCGAGAGGTCATGGGTTCGAGTCCCTTCACGTCCACGCAGTCAAACATGCTCCCACCAGCGCAAACGGAGTGGGAGCTCTTCCTATGTCACCTGGGCGTGCACCTTGTGTGCATCTTGGGCGGAGAACAGGGGCGGGGCCGGTACCCGCTGGCCAGGCCCTTCCCGCGTCCGGGCGCGCTGATCGCCCTCGCCTACCGCGAGCTGGACATCGTCCTCGTCGGCGACGGCGTCCAGCGCACGGCCATCGGCGACCTAGACCAGCTGATCCGACCGTGGGACCCCGGGTCCATCGAGGACCCACCCGTGCGGAAGGAGCAGTGGCTGGAAGCCGTCGTCGACTGCGTCCACGAGATCGCGGTCCTGGCCGACCGACGGCACAGAGCCGGCCACGCCGTCGCCAGCGACGCCCTGGAGGAGTGGCACCGCTACGCACTCCCCGCCTTCTTCGACCGCCGCAGGACCCAGGTACGAACAGGCTGCGACAGCCGCCACCACAACTGGCCGGCCAGACCCGCGCACATCCGCTTCCAGGACGACTCCGGCCACCGTGAGAACTGCTACACCGCAGACGTCGACCACCACCGCCAAGGGCTCGAACCACCCGCCTACACCTAGAAGACCCCACGCCTGCATGTTGTCGACGGTCACCGGGTGGACATGGAAACGGGCGAGATCCGGTGACGTGGCGCTGACCAGCACCCCGGGCTGCTGGCTGGTCCTGCCGACGAGAGAGTGTCGTGGCGGCCCCGTGGGGAAGGGGGGGGCCTCCTGCCCGCGCAGGTGGATACTGACGGCGCCGTAGGCGACGCCCCGGCCGGCGCACGGGTGCTGCTGGCCGACCGTCGTCCACGCGCGAGATCCTCCCCTCTCGCCGTCCTGGGTTTGGAGAGGGAGGCAGCAAGGGCGGCTTGCGCACGGGTGAGGGACGTACGCCTTCACATGTGGTCGAGGGGATCGGTCAGTCAGTCGCGACCAGGGGGTCACCCTGGGTCCCGGTCCCGTTAGGGGTGCGTCGGGTCTCGACCAGCTGGGCGGCGACCGCGTTGAGCTTGACGTTGCCGTCCCGCGAGACGCGGCGGAGCACCTCGAACGCCTGGTCGGCGCTCATGTCGAAGCGTTCCATGAGGATTCCTTCGGCCTGACCGATGACGGTCCTGTTGGTGATGGCGGTGGTGAGGTTCTCGGCGTTCTGGGCCGCCGCGAGCGCGACCGCGACGTGGGCGGCCAGCGCCAGCCCGTTGTCGATGTCGTCGGCGTCGAAGCCGTCGAGCTGCTCGGAGTACAGGTTGAGTGCTCCGGGCGTGTCGCGGGTGGTGTAGAGGCGGTAGCTGACGCTGCTGGCCACTCCGAGCTCCTCGCTGACGCGGGCGCCCCATACCGGCCAGCGGTCGTCGTGGGCCAGGTCCGGGCAGCGGGTGGTCTCGTGCTCGCGCACGGCGTTCAGGCACGGTCCCTGGCCGAGGGCGAACTGGAGCTCGTCGATGCGTCGTAGGGTCTCGCTGCTGGCGGCGGGTGTGTCGATCCCGTCGGGGTGCACGACGGAGATGCCGGCCATGTCGCACCCGGTGATCATCTCCAGGGCTGCGGCGATCGCCGTCTCCAGCGTGTGCTGGCTGCCGGGGTCCTCCTGCATGGAACGTGCGACCGCAGACAGCTGATGGCTGAAGTCGTTACCACCGGGCTCGACCATGCCTCCCATCCTGTCCCCTTGGCGTCGCGTGAACAACACACCTCGTGCGCAGCGCACCGGCAGGGAGCAGCTGCCCTCCAGTGACCGCAGGTGCCATCAGCGTGCCGTTGGTGCCTCGGTCCGTTGCCTGTCCGTGGCCAAAGCGTCGTTGCCCGCGGGCTCCGACGCCGGTCGCGCCCCTCGGCGGGGGGTGGGCTCACCCCCCGCCGGGAGGTCTGGCCCGGCCACGGGTGGTTCGATGGTCGGGCGTAGAACCTACTCAACCACGCCCCCTTGGGCCGCTCTGCCCGAAAATCGGCCGCCGCGAACGGTCGGCGGTCGCCTGTGACGGCCGGCCCTTGGTAGGAATCGTCATGGGGCTGGCACCGGGGGGATCGGCATCGACCGTGCAAGGGGGTGCGGGGTGGGCGGGTGTACGGTGTTAACCAAGGGTCCAGCAGCGCCGCCCGATCAGTGAACTGCTTCGGACCGCCGCCTGTTCGCGCAGGCCCCCTACGTCGTCGTTCCCGAGACCAAGAGTCCGGAGCACGAATGAGCACTCGCCCCCAGACCGCAGAAGCTCCCACCAGGGTGGCGCACCCGACGCACCCGACGCACCCGCAGGACCCACGCCGCGACAGTGCACAACGCCGCAGGGTCGGCCGCAGGCCGGCCTTGCGGGTGGACATCCTCGACGAGTGCCCGTTGATCATCCTCGGTGCGCAGGCCATGCTCGAGTCCTTCGCCACCACGATCGAGGTCCACAGCGCCGCCGTGGACATCGGGGCGCCGGAGCCGGTCGACATCACCCTCTACGACCCCGCCGGCCGCTCCTCAGCCACCAGCATCACCCTGGACACCCTTCTTGCCGACCCCGCCCGCGGGCGGATCGTCATCTACTCCTTCGACCCGCCACCAGCGCTGGTGGCCGAGTGGCTGACCAGGGGCTGCGCCGCCTTCGTGGACAAGGGTGCGTCCACCGCCGTACTCGTGGACGTGATCACCTCCCTGACCCCCGGCTGGCCGGCCTGGGGGCGCGCACCCCACCCCGAACCCGGCCACCCCCGCCCAGCGGACGACTGGCCCGGACACGAGAACGGACTGTCCCGGCGCGAGTCCGAGGTCATCGCTCTCATCGTCGACGGCCGGACGAACAAGGACATCAGCGAGCGCACCTACCTGTCGATCAGCACGGTCAAGACCCACATCCGACATGCCTACCGCAAGCTCGACATCGACCGTCGGACCCAGGCGGTGAGGTGGGGCATGCAACACGGGATGCTCGACCCGCCCGCCGCTTCCGCCGTCGATCAGGCAACCGGCTAGCTGTTCTGCCCACCGACAACCACATCGACGTAGGCAGCACGCAGCCGGGGACTGTCCGCCAAACGGTGTTTCTGGCCCGACACGCCGGCGTGGCTGGCGGGGAAGGTCGCATGATGGCCGAGACGATTTCGAGTGTGAGCTCGATGCCGAAGGAAGCGAAGAAGACGGTCTCGCGCAGCGAGGCCGAGCATGCCGCGGTCCGGGAGGTTGTCGAGGCTGCCCGGGCTCGTGGGGAGGACCTGACCGGCCCGGACGGGCTGCTCAAGGCGATCACCGCCACCGTCCTGGAGACAGCGTTGGAAGAAGAGCTGACCGAGCACCTGGGCCATGAGAAGCACCAGGCACCTACGTCCGGGAGCGGCAACATCCGCAACGGCACGCGGCCGAAGACGGTGCTGACCGACGCGGCCGGGGAGGTGAGCATCGCGGTCCCGCGGGACCGGGCCGGCACGTTCGAGCCGGTGATCGTGAAGAAGCGGCAGCGGCGCCTCTGGGACGTGGACGCGGTCGCGATCAGCTTGTTCGCCAAGGGCCTGAGCACCGGTGAGATCTCCGCGCACTTCCAGGAGGTCTACGGCGCGAGCATCTCCAAGGACACGGTCAGCCGGATCACCGACAAGGTTCTGGAGGAGATGGCGACCTGGTCCTCCCGGCCGCTGCAGGGCGTCTACGCGGCCATCTTCATCGACGCGATCGCTCGTCAAGGTCCGCGACGGACAGGTCGGCAACCAACCCTTCTACGCCGCGATCGGCGTCGACCTGAACGGGCGCCGCGACGTGCTCGGCCTGTGGGCCGGGCAGGGCGGCGGCGAGAGCGCGAAGTTCAGCGATGTTCGTGCTCGCGGACCTGAAGAACCGGGGCGTGCGCGACGTGTTCTTCATCGTCTGCGACGGCCTGCAGGGACTGCCGGACAGCGTGAACGCGGTCTTCCCGCAGGCGATCGTGCAGGCCTGCGTCATCCACCTCATCCGCGCCACCCTGCGCTACGCCTCATGGAAGTACTGGGACCAGCTGGCCAAGGACCTGCGCCGCATCTACACCGCACCTTCGGTCGACGCGGCGTGGGCAGCGTTCGAGGAGCTGGAGGAGAAATGGGGCAAGCCCTACCCCGCGATCCCCAAGCTGTGAAGGTCGGCCTGGGAGGAGTTCATCCCGTTCCTGTCCTACGACGTGGAGATCCGCCGCGTGCTGTTCTCCACCAACGCCCACACACGTGTGGACCGTCGTGCCGTAGTGCCGGGCCACGGCCACCAGGTCGGGGTGACCGGGACCCCTGCCACGTGGTCGATCGTCACGGTGCGGGCGTTGTCGGTCAGCACATAGGACGGGACCCCCGCCCAGGGTGCGGAACGTCGCGTCCAGGCACGCCACCAGCGTCGGCAACGTCTGGTCCCAGGTCGGGATCACCACCCGGTACCGCGACCACGCCAGCCACGCGCAGAACAGCAGCGTGCCCCGCGCCCGCCCGTCCGGCCCCGGGACCTGCGGTCCCTCGCCCCAGTCGAACTGCAGCCACAGCCCGGGCTCGGTGATCCACGGCCGGTAGGTGCGGGCGTTCCCCGCCCGCCAGGCGGCCTTGACGGCCGCGACCGCGCGGCGCGTGGTCCGCTCGGTCCCGGTGAAGCCCAACCCGACCAGCCGGCCGTGGATGACGTCGGCGCGGGCCTTGCCCTCCGAGCGCTTGACCCACTCCTCGATCTTGGGCATGTACTCGTCGATGATCCAGGGCCGCTGCCCCGGACCGGTCACCGGCGCCCCCGCGTCGCGGGCGGCGACATACCGTCGCACGGTCTTGGGGTCACCTGGTGGTCGCCCTGGGCGGGACCGGAATCTCCAAGTCCGAGGTCTCGAGGATCTGCGCCGGGCTGGACGAGACGGTCGGCGCGTTCCGCACCCGCCGCCTGGACCACGCCCGCTTCCCCTACGTCTACCTGGACGCGACCTACCTGCACGTGCGCACCGAGGCCGCGATGGCGGTGTCCAAGGCCGTCGTCATCGCCACCGGTGTCACCGAGCACGGCCGCCGCGAGGTCCTGGGCCTGGACGTCGGCGACAGCGAGGACGAGGTCTTGACCGGCCTGCGCAAGCGCGGCCTGGGTGGTGTGCAGCTGGTGATCTCCGACCAGCACGCCGGCCTGGTCGCCGCCCTCACCCGGGTGTTCCAGGGCTCCTCCCACCAACGCTGCCGGGTCCACTTCATCCGCAACGTCCTGGCGCACGTGCCCAAGGCCGAGACCGAGATGGTCGCCGCGGTCTTCCGCACCATCTTCGCCCAGCCCGACCTGGCCTCCATGGCCAAGCAGTGGGACAAGGTCCGCGACGACCTCGCCACCCGGTACCCCAAGACCGGCCCGCTCATGGACCGCGCGAAGTCCGAAGTGCTCGCGTTCGCCGCATTCCCCCGCGAGCACTGGCGCAAGATCTGGTCCACCAACCCCCTCGAGCGGCTGAACAAGGAGATCAAACGACGCTCCCGCGTCGTCGGGATCTTCCCCAACGAGGCCGCCGTCATCCGCCTCATCGGAGCCGTCCTCGCAGACATCCACGACGAGTGGCAGGTCGACGACCGCCGCTACCTCTCCGAAGCCTCCATGGCCAAGCTCTACCCGACCAGCGATACTGGGACCGTCGCCCTCGAAAAGAGCGACCGGTAGGCAACGAGCATCACCTCAAAGCCCACCACTCCGCGGGGCTCTGTCAGCTCGACACGGTGGCCGCGGCCATAGAGGGCAGTCGGCGCAAGGAAGTTGCCGTCGTCTCCGGGGAAGACAAGACCGTCCCGTCCGCCGTCATGCCTTGCGTTCATGTGTTCGCGTAGGGCCTCGGAAACGACGTTGGGCATGGCTACGGTGCGTCTGCCCGCCTTGGTCTTTGGGCATTGGTGGACTTGTGCCCGCGAGCGCGGACGGCGGTTCGAGCCACTGTCAGCGTCCGGACCTCCATGTCGATGTCTCGGCGACGGAGCGCAGCAGCCTCACCGAACCTCAGTCCACACGGGACTGCTGCACGGGTAGGTGACACCGAGTCTGTGGTGCTGTGAAGCGCCGCAGGGAAGGATGTGCACCATGCCCAAGCCCTATCCCCAGGAGTTCCGTGACGATGTCGTCCGCGTCGCTCGTCAGCGTGGCGAGGGGGTGACGATCAAGCAGGTTGCCAAGGACTTCGGGATCTCGGAGTCGTGTCTGACGAACTGGATGACCCAGGCCGACCGCGACGCCGGGATCAAGCCCGGCGCC
>NZ_JBJFZS010000033.1:0-45836 GCF_045032595.1 Ornithinimicrobium jinqii | reverse complement strand
TCATCGTGATGCTCCGTTCGAGAGTGCTGTGGAAGGTTCACTCGAAGGATCACGCGGTGACCGCGCCTACATCAGCAGGACACGCTCACCACCGTGGTCGTCGTACACCACTCTGGTGGACTCCACTCGGTGGTGTGGCCACCAGCCTGCGGTGCCACGCCCGTGCTGCGGCAACGTACTGGCGCCGCGAGGAGCCCTCGCCACCGCGACTCAAGGGCACGGTCACCATTTCCCGCACGGCTCAGGGGAGTAGCGTCAGTCACTCGGGCATCCTGCGAGTTGCCGCTTGCACCGCCTCCGGAAAGGAGGGCCCAGACGGGGTTGCACGTGGCCACCAGTTGGCCACCACAGCATCGCCAGCGCCGGTGGGGCCGAACAGCCAATGAGGACGGTCAACGGCCCCGCGGTCGGCCTGTGGAAACCCGTGCGGCGTGACTCGCTGTAGGTCGGGCCCTGCGCCCGCCGGCTGTCCGCATACACGGGGCATCAGGGGAGGGCGACGGTGTCGGTCGCCCAGCCTGCGGTCGGTTCTTTGAAGGCATTCACTTTGCTACTTCGAGCGCTCTGCCTTCAAGGAGTTCGGCCCGCCCGTCTCCAGGAGACAGGTTCCGTACATCGCTGTCACGCCGATCAGAGGGAGTTGGCCACGCTGACACGGCCGACAGAAGTCCCGACGGCGGTATCGCGGACAAGTCCACCATTTCCGCACCTGATGGACGGCATGGCAAGGGCTCGGGTGCGCATCGCGGTGCGCCGTCAACTCAGGCAATGACGCTGGTCGGTACGTCCACCACCTCCACCTGGACGCCAGCGGCAGCAAGAACCGCCGCCAGCGGGCTGTCCGGCTCTCGGGTTGTCACGAGGATATCGACGAGGGACAGTTTCCCCAACGAGTAGCTGGACTCTCGTCCGAGCTTGGTGTGATCAGCCACAAGGACGACCTCCGACGCCCGCGCGATAAGTGCTCTCCGAAAAAATGTCTCATTCACCTCGTGAAAGGTCACACCTCGAGCGACGCTGAGGCCACCGCAGCCAAGAATCACTTTGTCCAGAGCGTACGGCTCAAGGGCCGCTCCGGTGTCATGCGGAATTATCGACCCCTCGGCATTGATCTGACCGGCGACACACAGTCGCTGGACCGACGTGTTCCGCAAGACGTGCAGTGCTTCGAGGGAGTTGGACAAGACTGTGACACTGCCCCGGGAATTGAGCTCCTGGGCGACGGCCGTGCACGTGCTCCCGACATCGAGGCCCAAGAATTGGTCGTCTATCACGGACTGGGCGACCCAGCGAGCCATCGCTCGTTTCTCTTCGCGCATGACACCGGCCCGGACAGACGGCTCTTGTCGGCTCGTCGCACCACCGTGCACTCGGTTGATCAGTCCGCGGCTACTCAGGTCTGCCATGTCGCGCCGGACGGTCATCGGCGACACTCCGAGCGTCATTGCGAGGGCACTCACGTCAACCCGCCCCTCCCGGCTGATCGCTCGCAGGATGACCTCTTGCCGCGCTGTCTTACTCGTCGCCATCAGCGTCGTCCACCTCTCCCCGGGCTGCGCGAACGAAGAAGTCAACGCTTCCGATCTGCCCGCCCTTGAGGACGACCTCCAAGCCTCTGTCCTCGCTGATGCCGTGGACCAAGCACAGACAGGTGTCCCGGTCGAGGACCGCCAGAGTCGTCAAGTTGGTCGCGCTCAGGCGGGTGAGGACATCGCCCGAGGTGTCGCCACCAGCGATCACGAGCCTGGCAAAGCGACCTAGCGCTGACCGGACAATGTCCGCGAGCCCTCGAGGGACGCGATCGACCAGGTCAGCCCGGTGGACGTCCGCCGCCGACGTGGCGCCACTGCTGTGCACCAGCACGTGCTGGCCGCGATCAAGCAACCGGCTGGCCTCCGCTGCCACCGCCGCCGCGGGTTGCTCCGGGTCCCAGGTGAGTGTGGTCCACTCGACCAGGTCGGCGACGTGGTCGATCTGGGCTGCTGTGAGCTCCGAGCACGAGCCGGCTACCACAAGGACCGGCCCGGCCGAAGCCTCTGCTTGCGCGTGGTGCATCGACCCCTCCTGCCACCCCAACCCGGCAGCGACGGCCAGGGTGGCCCCACCGGAGCCGATCACGTATGCCGGATGATCGTGGGTCAACACTAACCCGTGGGTCGCGAGGTCTTCGGTGCGCACCACGTCCAGAACGACAAGGCGGCGCCCCGCGTTCGTCTCTCGATCCCAGGCCGCACTGAGGGTCTCGTCCTGGCGCATGTCCTCCAGTGTGATGCTCCCGACGTCCTGGCCGATCTGCTCGGCGAAGTGCAGGCGCAGGTCCGCCTCGTGCATTGGAGTGCTCGGGTGGTTGGCCATCGTCGGTTGTCGGTCCAGGCGGTAGACGGTGCCCCTGTCGTTGGCGAAGTGGTGCGCGAACGCTGTGTAGCGCCGTAACCCTGGCTGACCCACGAGGAGCGCGACCCGCCCAGCACCGCGTTGCAGGAACTGCTCGAACGGGGGTCTTACCGAGCCGCGGGTCGGAGAGGAGTCGGCCGTGCTGCAGATCTTGTACTGCACAACCCGTGGTTCTGTCCTGGCGGCATGCTCCAGGATCCGGAACAGGCCGTCCTCGACCTCGGTCGGCGCTGAGCTGCGGAACGTGGTCGCGACACCCGTGCACGCCCGCAGTTCGCTGCGGTCGGCCGCCAGGAACGCTTGCTCCGACAGGAACATGGTGGCTGGCTGGCCGTACCGAGCCGCCTGGAGCAGCACGTCGACACCGCCGGTGAAGTCGTCCGCGACGAAGAAGATGTCCATCAGCGGCGCTCCGAGAAGTGCTCCACCGCTCTGGCGAGTTCGGGCTCACGCGCTGCCACATCCTCCAGGGGCGTGCCGGCTATGGCGGCGTCCCACGCCAGACGGAGGCTTCGCACCCCCGCGACCGGGCCGTCGGGGTGCCCGTGGATTCCTCCACCGGCGAGCACGAGCAGGTCCTGGGTGTCCAGTGCCTGGTAGGACTCGGCCGCGGTGAGGACCGTCTGAGCCGAGGACAGCACAGGTAGCACGGGAGGGGACACTGGATCCGGGGCGGTCAGGGCCTCCACCGATCCGCAGATGCTCGCGGTGTGCTCCCAGAACTTGCTGCGTAGTCCTCCGACGTGCACCTGATCGGCTCCGAGGAGTCGAAGTACCCTCGCGTAGGCGCGGAAGGACACGCCGACGTCCGCGGAGCGGTCGAGCGCGCCCCACCCGGCACGGTGGGCCTGTAGCACCAGGGACGTGTGGCGTCGCACCTCGGCGAAGGCCTCCAGCCCGACCCAGGGGACGACCACCATGGCGGTGGTACCTCCGAGCGATTCGATGTGCTCTGCGGCACGTCTCATGTGCTCGACCGTGCCCGTGATGTTGTAGGCGTACTGCGTCCCGGGGTTGCCCCGCCGCCCCAGCTCGGCCTGGACGCGGGTGACGCGGTCCAGCAACGGGGCGTGGGGCAGGTCCGCATTGAGCTCGTCGTCCTTGACGAAGTCGAGGCCGGCGGCGGCCAGGACGCCGGTGAGTTCGCTGATCTGTCCGTTGTCCAGGCCGATGGACGGCTTGACGATCGTGCCAAGCATCGGCCCCTCGGGCCGCTTCATCGCCTGACGGCTGCCAGGAACGCCGTGAGGCATCGGCCGCTGGATCCGCCGAGCCAGCGACTCGGGGATCTCCACGTCCTCCAGGCGCACGCCGGCGAGTGCCTTCAGCTCGAACAGGTTGCCGGCGACGACTGTCATCAGGTGGCTCGCCGAGGCGCTGAAGTTGCCTGCCGGATAGGCCACGCGCACGTCGTACTCGGGCACCTGCCTGGCGCCATCGCCCCGATCGTAAGCACGTGCCGCTCCCCGGCCCCGCCCCGTCGCGCGCACGTCCAGCACCCGGGCACCGAAGGTCTCCTGCAGGGCCGGTGTGTCGCCTTCCACACGTGTGAAGGTGCCCGCGGACTGCTCACCGGCGAGCACCAGCGCGGCTGCTTCTGGGTCGCCGTCAACCGCCACGCTGTAGGTGGCGACGACGTAGGTCTGGTCAATCACGATCCACTCCCTGCTACGTGCGAACGAACATTGACTCGCACACGAACGCTACACCCACAGGCGGGTTGACGCAGGAAGCAAACGTTGCTACGGTCCAGAGAGATGTTCGATCGAACAGTCGAACTGCTACCCAGTACACCGCTGTATCCGGAGTAGATTGCGAGGAGTCCGTTGCAGGCCATCGAATTCGCCCAGAACGGCACCGCCAGCGTGGTGGACATGCCCAGGCCCACCGCAGGCCCAGGCGAGGCCGTCGTCCGGGTCACGTCGGCCGGAGTCTGCGGGTCCGACATCTCCGCGCTGCACGGGACACACCCGTTCCGCAAGCCTCCGCTCATCAGCGGACACGAGGTCGGCGGTGTCATCGAGGAGATCGGGCCCGATGCGCCAGAGCCCCTGAAGGTCGGCGCCCGGGTGGTCATCGATCCCCAGTGGCCCTGTCAGACGTGCGAGCTGTGCGTCCGCGGCGACTATCACCTGTGCACCGACAAGACCATGCTGGGCGTCCCGACGTGGCCCGGTGGTCTTGCGGACCTCGTGAAGGTCCCCACGTTCACGCTCGTCCCAGCGCCCGACTCACTGGACTCCAGCCTTCTGTCGTTTGCGGAGCCGGTCGCAGTCGCGGTCCACGCGGTCCGGCGCGCCGGGCAGCTGGGCGGCGTCCGCAAGGCGCTCGTGCTCGGCGGTGGCACCATCGGCACGCTGATCACCGCGGTCCTGTCGACCCAGGCTCCGCACCTCGACATCACCGTCGCCGAGCCTCGCCGGCCCCTGCACGACCTGCTGAGCACCGCCGGGGCCACCACGACCGTGGAGGACGCCGAACAGCTGCCCGGCAGCACCTACGATCTGGTGTTCTTGGCCGCCGGTGTGCCGTCCCTGGTCGGCACTGCCGTCAAGAGCGCGGCCACCGGAGGAACCGTCGTCCAGGTCGCCGTGTTCGGCTCGGCCCACCCCACTCCGATCGGTGACCTGCAGATCCGTGAGATCACGATGACCGGCACCGCAACCTACACCAAGGACGACATCGCCGCAGCTCTGCAGGTCATCGAGGCCAAGCCCGACCTCGTCCAGCGCATGGTCACCTTCACCGAGGACTGGACCGACGCCGCGCGCCTGATCACCAAGTTCGCCGCCGAGGGCCCCGGTGACGTCATGAAGCTCATCGTGCGCCGGAGTGCCGAGCAGTGAAGCGGATCACCGACTTCGTCGCCAACACATTGCTCCTGGTCGCCGGCACGCTGATCACGATCTCGACGGTGTCCCTCCTCATCCAGGTGGTCAGCCGCTACTTCCTCAACTCCCCGACCGTGTGGTCAGAGGAGCTGGCCATCTTCTGCTTCGTCTGGTCCACCATGCTCGTGGTCCCGGTCGCCTTCCTGCGACGGGAGCACATCGTCATCAGCTTTGCCGTCGACGCCCTCCCACACACTCTGCAGCGCATCGTCAACCCACTGACGGACCTGGTCAGCGCGGTGACGCTCGGCGTGGTCGGCTTCTATGCCGTGCGGCTCTTGTCCGCGGCCGAGCGCCAGTCGATGTCCGGCCTGACGATGCTGTTCAACACCACCGTCCCGCTCAGCTACCTCTACCTCGCGGTGCCTGTCGGGTGTGCCCTGAGTGTTGTCCTGATCATCTACCGCATCGTGGTGCCGATCCCCGTGCCGGACCCCGTCGCTCATGCCATTAAGACTCCAGAGACGGATATCTGAACCATGCCCGTGATCCTTGGTGGCGGCTTCGCCGCCCTCCTCCTCATCGGGGCTCCCGTCGCGATCGCCATCGGCGCCGCCAGCCTGCTGTCGATGTGGCTCTCCGGTGGCATCCCGCTCGAGATCGGCGCCCAGCGCCTCGTTGCCGGACTGCGCAGCTTCCCCCTGATGGCCATCCCGCTGTTCGTCATGGCAGGTGCCCTGATGAACAGCGGCGGCATCACACGCCGGCTCATCGACTTCGCCTACGCGGCGGTCGGCAGCATCCGAGGAGGCCTGGCGGCCGTCAACATCCTCACCAACATGATCTTCGGCGGCATCTCGGGATCATCGGTCGCCGACGCGTCTGCCACCGGCAAGATCCTCATCCCGCAGATGGTCGCCCGCGGCTACCCCGCGGGGTTCGCCGCCGCACTGACAGCCCTCGCCTCCACCATCGCCGTGATCATCCCCCCGAGCATCAACCTGATCATCTACGGCGTCACCGCCGAGGTCTCCATCGGGTCGCTGTTCTTCTGGGGCCTGTACATCGGCCTCGGATTCGGGGCCGTCTACATCCTGACCGCCTACGTGATCGCCCGGGTCAAGGGCTACCCCGCCGAGGACCGGGTCAGTTCTCGGCAACTGTTGCGGAGCACCAAGGACGCGTTGTTGGCGCTCCTCATCCCGATCGTCGTGCTCGGGGGGATCCGCTTCGGCGTCTTCACAGCCACCGAGGGCGGCGCCGTAGCGGTGCTCATCGCACTGATTCTCGGCGGGCTCGTCTACCGCGAGCTGACCTGGGGCAGGATCAAGCATGCGATGACCGAGTCGCTCATGCTGATCGCAGCGATCATGCTGATCATCTCCATGGCACAGCTCTACTCCTGGGCCCTTGTCACCGGCGGCATCCCGAGTCTCATCGCCGACTTCGTCCTCGGGATCAGCGCCAACCCCGTGGTGATCCTGCTCGTGGTGAACGTCCTGTTCCTGTTCATCGGGATGGTCCTGGAGGGCAATGCGGCGATCATCATCTTCACTCCGATCCTGCTTCCGGTCGCGGTCGCCGTCGGCATCGACCCCATCCACCTGGGACTGATCATCGTCATCAACCTGGCGATCGGGCTGCTGACCCCGCCCGTGGGCATCTCGTTGCTCATCACCACCCGGATCGCCGGGGTCCCACTGCACGAGTCCGCGCGTGCGGCCCTTCCGCTGCTAGGGGTCGCCCTCGGCCTGCTGGCCGCCGTGACCTACATCCCGTTCCTGTTCTAGAAGCCCTACCCAAAGGAAACCCCATGAAGAACCGTTATGCCCTTGTCAGCGTCCTCGCTGCTGGTGCCCTCGTCACCACCGCCTGCGGCGGCGACAACGGGGAGACTGCAAGCGAAACCGGAAACGAGGAGGCTGGAGGCGCAGAGAACGTCACCCTGCGTCTTGGCCACTCCTACGGCCCGGACAGCCTGGAGAACCGCGCCGCCGAGCGCCTCGCGGACAGTCTCGAGGAGTCGTCCGACGGGCAGCTCACGATCGAGGTCTTCCCCTCCTCGCAGCTCGGCAGCTGGGAGGAGATGCAGGAGGGGCTGGAGCTGGGCTCCGTGGACATCGTGATCGAGTCGATCGGTTCGCTGGAGCGCTACTCCGACCTGGCTGGCATCGAGGGTGTGCCATTCCTGTACGAGGATGCCGACCACTACTTCAGCACCTGGGACAGCGACCTGGGCGAGGAGATGATCCAGGCCATCAAGGAGGACTCCGGGTTCTACCTCGCTGGTCACATCTACCGGGGGCCGCGGGTGCTCAACAGCACCATGCCCATCAACAGCCTCGAGGACGCCAAGGGACTGAAGATCCGCGTGCCCAACCAGGAGACGTACATCCGCACCTGGCAGGCCCTCGGCACCGCACCCACCCCCCTGTCCTTCAACGAGGTGTTCTCCGCACTCGAGCAGGGCGCCATCGAGGCTCAGGAGAACCCGGTCAACGTGGCCCGCTTCAACTCCTTCTACGAGGTCGCGCCCTACATCGCGCACACCAACCACCTCTACGGCAGCAACCACTTCCAGGTGTGGGCCGAGACCTACGACGGCTGGGACGAAGAGACCCGCACCCTCTTCGACGACTCTGTCGCCGAGGTCTCCGAGTGGGCTCGCGAGGTGGCCGTGACGGAGGAGGCCGAGAACATCGCCTTCCTGGAGGAGAACGGTGTCACGTTCGCCGACGTCGACCGCGAGAAGTGGGTCGCGGCCACCAGTGATGTCGTCAACGACGCCGACCCGCAGGTCCAGGAGTGGGTCGAGCAGATCCGCGAGGGCTGATGTCGGCACACGTGAGACGGGGAGCCGTCGCCGACGACTTCACCGGAGCGACCGACCTTGCCGGCAACTGGACGGCCCGAGGCCTCCGGACCTCGGTGCTGCTCGGGCTACCGGACGACACGACGGCGACCGAGGTCAAGGAGGACGACGCCGTCGTGGTGGCGCTCAAGACAAGGTCGGCACCTTCCGCGGTCGCCCGCGACCAGTCCGTTCGGGCGGGACGATTCCTCTTGGACCTGGGAGTCGAGCAGATCTACGACAAGTACTGTTCGACGTTCGACAGCACGCCCGAGGGCAACATCGGTCCAGTGATGGACGAGCTCCTGGCGCTGACCGGCGCCTCTCGGGCGGTCGTCGTCCCCTCCTTCCCGGACAACGGGCGGACCGTCTACCAGGGGCACCTCTTCGTCGGGTCGCAGCTGCTTCACGAGAGCCCGATGAAGGACCACCCGCTCAACCCCATGCGGGACTCGTCCGTGCCACGGCTGCTCGACCCGCAGTCCCGGCACTCGACCGGTCTGGTCCCGCTGCAGGTCGTTCACGAGGGCCCGACGGCGGTGCGTCGGGCGCTGGAGCAGCAGGAGGCGGACGGGCACCGGCTGGTGGTGGTGGACGCCGTGACCAACGAGGACCTGACCGTGATCGCCACCGCGACGCAGGACGACCCTGTCGTCACCGGCGGCTCTGGGCTCGCGCTGGGCCTGCCCGCTCGACCGAGCGAGCCGCGCCTGCTCCCTCGGGTCCCTGGTCACCGCATTGTTCTCTCCGGAAGCGCCTCCCGGGCCACTCAGCGTCAGGTGGCGCAGGCCCAACCGCACATGCCGTACGCCCGGCTCAACGTCGCTGCATACGTGGAAGACCCGGACTCGGAGGTCGATCGCATCGTGGAGCTCGTGCAGGACGCCTGGCGTCGGGACGCGGACCGCCCTGCGCTCGTCTACTCGGTGAGCTCCTCCGACGATGTCTCGACCGCGCGCGCCCTGGGCGAGAACGTGTCACAGCGGATCGAGACGGCGTTCTCGGATCTGGCCATGGCGCTGTCGGAGGCCGGCGCTACCGAGTTCATTGTCGCCGGAGGTGAGACCTCTGGCTCGGTGCTCGAGTCCCTCGGTGTCAGGCGTCTGGAGGTTGGGCAGCAGCTGAGTCCTGGAGTGTCGTGGCTCGCTGGAATGACCTCGGGGGGTCGGCGGCACAACTTCGTCCTGAAGTCCGGGAACTTCGGCACCGAGGACCTCTTCGTGACCGGGTGGAACGGACTGATATGAGTGATCTGCTGACCGAGGCGTGCCAGGGCGGACGCCGCCTGGAGGAACTCGGACTCTCCCCCGGCTCTTCAGGGAACATCTCCGTGCGCATCGGCGACCACGTCCACATCAGCCCCACCGGGCAGCCGCTCGGTGGGCTGGTGAAGGACGGGCTGGCCGTGATGGCTTTGGGGCCTGACGGACTGGAGCACGTCTCCGGGCCACGCCCGTCCAAGGAGCACGGGCTGCACGGTGCGCTCTACCTGCGTGATCCCGAGGCCCTGTGCGTGATCCACCTGCATTCCACCCACGCCGTAGCCGCCTCGTGCCTGCCCCCGTGGACGGAGCACAGTGCGCTGCCCCCGCTGACGCCGTACCTGCTGATGCGAGTGGGCAACCTTCCGCTCATCCCCTACCACCCGCCCGGCGACGCCGCCCAAGCGCAGCTCCTGCGCGAGCTCAGCATCGAGTGCCACGGGGCGCTGCTGCAGAACCACGGCCCGGTGGTCGCCGGGCGCACCGTCTCCGAGGCGGTAGATCGAGCCATCGAGATCGAGCTTGCGGCCCAGACGACGATGCTGGTGGGACAGGTCCCAGGTGTGCGTGTGCTCACCGACCGTGAGACCGAACACCTGACTTCGGCCTACCAGCAGCCCTGGAAGGTTGCGCTGTGAGTGTGCAGGGTCCGCCCATGGACCAGGTCCGGTGGGTGGCGAACCTGAGCGTGCTGTTCACCGAGCTGCCGCTGCTGGCGCGCCCCGCGGCGGCGCGGGCGGCAGGCTTCACCGAGGTGGAGTACTGGTGGCCTTTTGATGGTCAACCGCGCCCCTCGCAGGATGCGGTCGACGATCTTGTCCAGGCGATCAGCGCTGCTGAGGTGCAGCTCACCGCCATGAACCTGTATGCCGGCGCCATGGCGAAGGGGAACCGCGGAGTCGTCTCCCACCCCCACCGGGGACAGGACTTCCGGGACAGCGTGGACATCGCCATCGGCATCGGATCACGACTGGGCACCCGACTCTTCAATGTCCCCTACGGGCGCCGGCTGACCTCAGTCTCCGAGCAGGAGCAGGACGCGGCCGCAACCGAGGCGCTGACCTTCGCCGCGCGCGCCGCAGAGGCGATCGACGCCACCGTGCTAGTCGAGCCTCTCAGTGGCTTCCCGGACTACCCTGTCAAGACCAGTCGCGCTGCGCTCGAGGTCATCGACCGGGTCCGCCGCTACGTCGACCCAGCCAGCATCGGGTTCCTCCTGGACCAGTACCACCTGGCCACCAACGGGGAAGACGTATTGGCGGACCTGGAGTTTGTCGTGCCCTACCTCCGCCATGTACAGGTCGCCGACGTTCCCGGCCGAGGTGCGCCCGGGAGCGGTGACGGTGCGGTCAAGCGCTTCGTCGGGGAACTCCTGGCGAAGGGATACGACGGCGCGGTGGCGCTGGAGTTCGTCCCGAATGGCAGCACAGAGGAGTCGTTGGTCACTTGGCGAACTGAATTCGATCTCACCTAGTCCGGAGCTCACGACGCCCTCATCTTCGAGTCAGGCACGCGATGGCAGGAAGGGCGCTGCCCCGTCTCGGAACACTTCGATCGGGGGGCGGGCCAGCCGTTGCGATACCTGCCAAGCCCCAGCGCGGAAGCGACCACGAGGTCGTCCACAGCAGCTCCTGGCGACGGAGAACAGGTAGTCCCAAGGAGCGACTCGGACAAATTCAGTGTTGACCGTTCGGACATATGCCGTTCCCCAAACAGGATGACTAGAAATGGAGAAGTTGATGCACACTCGGACTCTTGGGCAGGGACTAGAAGTCTCAGCCATCGGACTGGGCTGTATGGGCATCTCCTCGAACTACGGGCCCACGGCGGGCACCCGTGGCGACATGATCACCCTCCTGCGTCATGCCGTCGAACGGGGGGTAACGATGTTCGACACGGCCGAAGCATACGGCCCTTACGTCAACGAGGAACTGGTGGGCGAGGCGCTCAAGCCGCTTCGTGCCGAGGTGCAGATCGCCACCAAGTTCGGCTGGCAGATCGAGAACGGCAAGAGCGTCGGCCTCAACAGCCGACCTGAACAAATTCGAAACGTCGCGGAGTCCTCATTGCGGCGGCTCAAGACCGAGACGATTGACCTCTTCTACCAGCACCGCGTTGATCCGAACGTTCCGATCGAGGAGGTGGCGGGCACCGTCGGGATGCTCATCCAGGAAGGAAAAGTCCGCCACTTTGGCCTATCGGAGGCATCAATCTCGACCGTTCGACGGGCGCATGACGTGTTTCCCGTCACTGCACTCCAAAGCGAGTACTCTTTGTGGACTCGCGATCCAGAAGCCCAAGTTCTCACGACCCTCGCGGAGCTCGGTATCGGATTCGTCGCTTTCAGTCCGTTGGGCAGAGGATACTTGACAGGGACGGTCAACTCCAAGACTCGTTTTGCAGAAGGCGACATACGTGCCACTATCCCTCGTTTCTCAGAGGAGAACCGTGCTGCGAACCAAACGCTGATAGACCAGATCGCACGACTCGCCCACGAAAAAGGGGCGTCGCCGGGACAAATAGCTCTAGCGTGGTTGCTGGCACAACATCCTTGGATTGTGCCGATCCCCGGCACTCGCCACATTTCCCGCCTCCAGGAGAACAGTGACGCAACCCGGGTGCCACTGTCTGCGGACGAGCTTGCAGAGCTTGACACGCTAGCTCAGCGGATGGGTGTGCACGGCGACCGCTATGACGACGCGCTCGCAAGCTATGTGGACCGAAGCTAACGGTCCGCCGGCTACGCTGCGCTGCGGGGGTCAGTGCCGAGCACGTCGCTATAGCAGCCATGGACCCCCACGGATTACCGGATCGTCGAGATTGTCGCCGTGTGGCGCGGCCAGCACATACCTCTCTACGTGCTAGCACCATGCAGTCACTGTCGCGAGTTCATCCGCCAGTCGTCCCTGGATTCTCGGCATGGAGGCCCCCTGCGACGAGCCCGCCCTGCCCCGACTGCTCCCTCAGCGTAGGGGGCAAGGGGGTGGCCACTCGATCGCCGCGCCACCGCACGGAAGTGCCGCGTCCGGCGCTTCGTTCCCTCGGAGGCCGGGAGTGTCGGGCCTCGACAATGGAGGTCACGGCCCTGGGTTCACCGAGCATCGTTGCCCCCTCAGCCCGCAACGGTAGGAGTAGCCACATCCGAGGGCTCCCTGGCTCCCAGGTGCGTTCGCCAGCATGGTCCAACTCCCCCGAAGAAGCTGGAGCGGGCGCCGTGATCCGTCAATAGGTCGGCGTGACCCGCGTTGGCACGGCGCATCGACCACCGGGCTCTCGTCGATGCCCTACCGTCTGTGAATGAGTGCTGGGACGTCTTCGGTCACCCAAGCGACGGGGTCGTGCCGAAACCGCGAACTGACTCAGCTCGCGTCGCGCCACTACAGGCAAGAAGGGTACCCAGTGACCGTCGCCATCGACGTTCAACACCGGCACGTCATCCTCACGCACGCGTGTGGACCACTCGGCAGGGCATCAACGTGATCTCAGGGTTGGCTCGTCCGTCCATGACCGACGAGCTGGCCGAGCAGATCCTGCAGTGGCACAAGTGGCTGGACCAGCACCCCGAGCGTGCGTGGCAGGAGCAGGTCACCACTGCATACCTCGTCCACCAGTTGGAGTCCATGGGGGCACGGTGCCACCAACTGGAGGGTCGCACCGGGGCGATCGTCGAACTTGGGGCCGGTCCCAGATGGGTCGCTCTTCGCGCTGACCTGGACGCGATCTGGATGGGCGGGGAGGACGGGTACGCGGTGCACTCCTGTGGCCACAGCGCCCATATGGCGATCGTCCTCGGCGCCGTCCACCTACTGACGCAGGCCGACCTGCCCGAAGGGGTCGGCGTCCGAGTATTGCTGCAGCCTGCGGAGGAGCCAGGCACCGGCGCACTCGACCTGATTCGGCGGGGGGCACTGGAGGGGGTGTCGCACCTCTTCGGCCTCCACCTGCGGCCCGCCGACGAACTTGGCAGCGGCGACTTCGCCCCGGCCCTGCACAGCGGCGCATCGGAGACCGGCCTCGTCACCGTCGTTGGCCAGGACGCCCACGGGGCTCGGCCGCACCAGGGATGCAATGCGATAGACCCTTTGGTGGCGCTCCACCAGGTGCTACCCACTCTGCGCTTCGCCCCTGGGGAGTCCTACTCGGCCAAGATCACGCGGATCCGCGCCGGCGGCGGCAGCACCAACGTGATCCCGGGTCGGGCCGAGTGCGCGATCGACCTGCGCTCCCAGCGCAACGAGGTCTTGCGGAGCCTGCGGGAAAGGATCACCGCCGCGGCAGCGGGCATTGCCCTCACCTATGACGTGGAGATCGCCATCGAGTGGTGCGAGGACACTCCCGGCGCCGAGGTGCACCCCGAGGCCGCAGAGATCTTCGCATGGGCGATCCGGGACGTAGCCGGTGAGGAACACCTCGCGCCGGAGATCGTCACCCCCGGCGCCGACGACTTTCACCACTACTCTCAGGGCCGGCCAGAGCTGCGGAGTGCCATGCTCGCGGTCGGTGTGGGTCTGCGACCCGGCCTGCACCACCCGGACGTCACCTACGACACCGCGCCACTGCTCACAGCCGCCGAGATCATGGCTCGTGCTGTTCTTCTGGCTGCTCAGCCTCCCCTGCACATCTGACCGCCTCACGTCCCCGCACAGCTCGGTGAGGAGCAGTCCGACGATCTACGGGGCGCACAGGGCCGGAGGTTGGTCACGCTACGGCGGGCAGCCCGGGTCGTCTCGGCCGGTCCAGGGAAGAGAGTGTCTCGGCCACCCTCTCAGGGTCGGACCTCCACGAGGTTGCCCTCCCGCAACCCGTCGATGACATTGTGGTCGACCCGGATTCCCAGGCCTGCTCGCGTAGGCAGATGCACGATCGGCGGCTCGTAGGCGAGATCGCCGACGTCGCGACGGAACAGCAGGGGCCCGGTCAGCTCGGTGGACGTCACGTGTCGGCGTGCACCTGCCACCTGAAAGCCGGCGGCGGAACCGATCGAGGACTCGACCATCGACCCGATCTGCACGGCCAGACCGGCGGCCTGGGCCGTGGCGATCATGGCGAGTGCCGGTTGGATGCCTCCCGTCTTCATCAGCTTGATGTTGACCGCGTCCGCGGCGCGCTGTCGGATGATGTCCAGCAAGGACCGCATGCCGTGCACGGACTCGTCGGCCATGACGGGGATGGACGTTGCGCTCCGCACCTCCGCCAGCCCGGCGACGTCGTCCATGTAGACGGGTTGCTCGACCCATCGGATGTTGAGGCCCTCCAGCTGGCGGATGGCGGGGACCGCCACTGCGGGGGTGCCCCAGTGCTGGTTCACGTCGACGCGCACGCTCGCACGGCCGGCGAGGGCCTCGCAGACCGCGCGGATCCTGGCGATGTCGGTCCGGACGTCCTCAGCGCCAACCTTGAGCTTGATCTCCTCGTAGCCTTCTGCGAGCGCCGCTTCGGCAGACTCCGCCATGGCGGTCGGCTCCCCGAGGCTGATGACGCGCGGGTAGGTGGGTGCCTGACTGGGGTGGCCACCCAGCAGCCGGTGCAAGGGCATGCCGGCGTCCTGGGCGAGGAGGTCCTGCAGAGCGATGTCGACGGCCGCCTTCGCGGCGCTGTTGCCCCTGAGGGCCGCCGACATGCGGTGGTGCACGAGGTCGATATCTCCGGCATCCTTCCCGAGCACGACCGGCACCAGCAGGTGCTCCAGGATGTTCGCCGTCGCTCGGGCGTGCTCGCCCGTCACGGTCTCGTCGGGGACGGCTTCGCCCCAGCCGATCTGGCCGGTGTCGGTCTCCAGCTCCAGGAGCACGGACGGCATGTGATCCCAGCGTGCGTAGGCAACGACGAACGGTTGGCGCAGCGGCAGACGGACCCGGTGTATCCGTGCCCTCACGACGTGCATGGCTGGGCCTGCCGGTCCGGCTCGACATCGGGGGGCCGCAGGACGTAGGAGGAGTCCGCGAAGTCGATGATCTCCCAGCCCTCTGCCATGAGGTCGCCGAGGACCATCCGGACGGCGTCGCGCCATTGCCGTGCCACGTGGGGGTCCTTCGCGCGGAGTATGTCGATGTCCCTGGGGATGGCGACCCGGCAGTGCCTGTTGGGGGTTGTGCTGCTCAGCACAGGTTCGCCGGATGGACCGACGGAGAGCACCGCTGCGGCGGGGTCGGGCGCCGCGGTGGCCGTCCCCCCTGCTTCTGGGGCTTCGAGGTCCCAGTGCACGAGGAGACGGTCGGAGCCGAACTGGCGGTTCAGGCCGTCGCGGAGCTGTCCGTAGTAGTCCCGGTGGTAGTGGATGGGTCGGGCCGCGAGCCGGTGCACGTTCAGCCTGGCGTTGCGGGCCTGGAGCGGGTCGAAGGTCCATCGGACACCGGTGATGTGCCGCTCGAGACACCACACCCGTTGGTGATACTTCAGGGCGGTGCCCGTTCCCGCGGCTGCCGTGCTCGGGTCGACGCCGGTGACGTGGGAGTACAACGTGGTGGGGAACGGTTCGCAGCGAAAGCCGGCTGTCGCCCCCACAAGGGTGCCGTTCCGGTAGGCACCGGCCACGTAGTTGCCGGTGCGACCCAGGGCTGCGAGGAGGGACACGTCCAGCTCGACCGAGCCTGGTGGGTGCCTCCAGACGCGGGCCAGGAGGGCCTCGACGTCGGCCAGGGCGGAGGTTCCCAGCACCGGGCGTACCGTCACGTCGGCTCGCTCCGAGGCGACCTGT
Organism: Ornithinimicrobium jinqii; assembly: GCF_045032595.1. Taxonomy (NCBI): domain Bacteria; kingdom Bacillati; phylum Actinomycetota; class Actinomycetes; order Micrococcales; family Ornithinimicrobiaceae; genus Ornithinimicrobium; species Ornithinimicrobium jinqii. Next base: position 29,801 of record NZ_JBJFZS010000033.1, on the reverse strand, counting down.
GACGCACGGAGCGCTGTTGGGAACTGTCTCGAGGCCCCGTTCATCGATGCGGTGCTACGGGAATCCGGGTGTACGGGTCGGTGCACGGGCGGCCCAGGCACAGGTCCATGCTCCTGTTGACCGGGTCGAAGATAGCGGTGGAGATGGTCTCGGCCTTGAGGTCCTTCCCGTGCTGGCACAGTGAGCCGGCGCGCGTGGTCGAGTTCTCGAACCCGACGTGCGAGCCCGCCAGTTCCCGGACGGCGACGAGGGCGGCGTCCGGGTCGGACGCGACGCTCGCGGTCTTGGAGAGGTGGTCCGCGACGACCGTGGCACGGGCCCGCGAGTTGGCACCAGGCGTCCCGTCTTCTGGTTCGAGCAGGCAGGCGGACAGGACGGGGTGGATGTGGTGGTTGGTGGTGACCACACCGTTGCCGCCCGGGTCTTGGCCGGGACCGGCCCTGGCGACGACCTTGGTGTGGCGGTAGCCGCACTCGACGACGGCGGCGCTGCCTGCGCCGTCGAGGAGGGTGAGGTTCCCCAGTCCCATCTGCGGGGTGCGCCCCAGGTAGTCCAGGGCCTCCTCAGTGGTAGCGCACAGCTCCAGCAGGTGCATCATCGAGGCGAACCGGGGAACTCCTGGACCGACGTCGCTGGAGGGTACGTGCGTGTCGGCCACGCACAGCCCAAGGGCATTCATGCCGGAGGAGTGCACGCCGGGGGCCCCGGCGGTCGTCAGGGCGACCCACGGGTGGCCGGACTGGGGGCGCACCCGAAGGACGGTCTGCATCGGCAGGAAGTGGCGGTCGTTGTCGCGGTTCTTCACCAGGAACGGGTGCTCCCCCGTCACCGCGAACGTGGTGCATCCCTCCGCCGGCCCGCGGGTACGCGCGAGGCTGCGCAGGTAGGTGCCCAGGACGGCTGTCAGCAGACTGTCCCGCGGGATCTCGTAGACCTCGGCCATGCCCTCGATCTGCTCCAGCGTGCCCGGGGTCAGGTCACGCCAGGCGGTGGCCACCTCGTCGATCCTCCGTCGAACGGTCTCGTCGTCCGAGGGGTAGTCGGACACCGCAGCCTGAGCCCACTGGAGAACGTCGTCCCGCATGGCCAGGGATCCGCGGGCGTGCTGGCGGCCGATCTCCAGGTTGCTGCCGTGCGCGTCGATGATCAGCGGTTTCATCCTGGGTTCCTTACGTCAGGAGGAGAACAACGGTGACGTGGGCTCACACCGGCACGTCGTCGGTCCGCAGCTTCTCGTGGCGCGGGTCGAGGGCGTCGCGCAGTGAGTCACCCAGGATGTTCACGGCGAGCACGATCCCGAAGATCGCCAGTCCGGGCAGCGTGGCGAGCCACCACGCGCGCGTCAGGTAGGCGCGCCCGTCGGACAGCATGGCGCCCCAGCTGGGCTCGGAGGCTGAGGCACCCAGTCCGAGGAACGACAGGGATGCCTCGGTGACGATGACGACGCCCACCTCCAGGGTCGCTACGACCAGGATGGGCGCCATGCAGTTGGGCAGGATGTGCTTGAGCATGATCGTCATCGGGCTGGCTCCCAGCCCGCGGGCCGAGAGGACGAACTCGCGTTCTCTCAGCGACAGGGTCTCGCCCCGGACCAGGCGCGCGTAGAGCACCCAGCCGGTGATCACCAGGGCGATGACGATGTTGTCCAGGCCTCGACCGAGCACCGCGACGATGGCGATGGCGAGGAGCAGGAAGGGGAACGCGAGCCACGCGTCCACGATGCGCATGAGCAGGCTGTCCACCCACCCGCCGACGTAGCCGCTGACGAGTCCGACGGCGATCCCGATGACGGCTGAGAGCAGGACGGCGCTGAAACCCACGATCAGCGAGATCCGGGTGCCGTGGATCAGGCGGGAGAGGACGTCCCGGCCCAGGCCGTCGGTCCCCAGCAGGTGTCCTTCCGACAGCGGGGGCTGCAGACGGCCCGCGAGATCCTGCAGGTTCGGGTCCTGCGGAGAGATCCACGGCGCGAACATGCCGACGAGGACGAAGAGGACCACGACCGCCAGGGCGGACATGGCGAGCCAGGAGCTGCCGAGGAACCGGAAGAGCTTCTGCAGACCTGTCATCGGGAACCACCCCCCGTGAGCTTGACGCGTGGATCCAGCCACGCTTGCATGATGTCGGTCAGGAAGTTGACCAGGACGAAGAGGACGGCGAGCACCAGGACGGCGCCCTGAACGAGGGGGAAGTCGCGGTTCTGGATGGCGTCCACGACCAGCCGTCCCAGTCCAGGCCACCCGAAGACGACCTCGATCACGATGGCCCCACCCAGGAGTGAGCCGATCCGCACGCCCATGACGATGACCGTGGCCGGCAGGGCGTTGCGGAGCATGTGCCGCAGGACGGTGGAGAACCTCAGCCCGCGTGCTTTGAGCGCGTCGACGTAGTCCTGGTTCTTGACCTCGAGGAGCCCCGACCTCAGCACGCGGGAGAGCGTGGCGGTGATCGCGGTCCCCAGGGTGACGGCTGGGAGCGCGATGTGGACCAGTCCTGACCTGAAGGCGCCCCAGTCGCCCTGCAGCACGGCGTCGACGAGCACGAACCCCGTGATCTGCGTCAGGCCGGACCCGGCGCCTATCCGCCCGCTGGAGGGCAGCCACTGCAGGCCGACCGAGAAGACGAGGATGAGCATGATCCCCAACCAGAAGCTGGGCATGGAGATGCCGAACAGGGCAAGGACGCTGCCGCCCCGGTCCCAGACGCTGCCCTGGCGGAGGGCCGAGACGACTGCGACCGGGACGGCGATGACGACCGCGACCACCAGTGCGGCCAGCGTCAGCTCGACCGTCGCGGGCACGGTCGAGGCGATGATGCCCGAGACGGACGTGCCACGGCGGATGGACGTGCCGAGGTCGCCCTGGAAGGCACCCAGCATGTAGTTGAAGTACTGCTGCACCAGTGGCTGGTCCAGCCCCAGCTGCTGGCGGTACACCTCCCGCTGCTCGGCACTGACGTTCTCGCCGGCGAACATCACGTCCACCGCGTCCCCGGGCGTGATGTGGATCAGCGAGAAGACGATGATCGACACGCCGAAGAGCACGAGGACGGTCTGCCACAGCCGTCGGAGGATGAACGCAAGCATGACGCTCCCTGCTGTCGGAAGGTGCCCGGCCGCGGCCGGGTCCTGATACGGGCTAGGCGGCGATCAGGAGTCCAGCGACACGCCTGCGACGTTGAACCGACCGATCGGGGACGGCTCCCAGCCCTGCACCCGGGTCGAGACGCCGTAGATCTCCTCGGGGTTCACCAGCGGGACCCAGGGCGCGTCGTCCATCACGATCTGCATGGCTTCTGCGTACAGCTGCTCGCGCTCACCCTCGTCCACCGTGCTGCGGGCCGAGACGATCAGCTCATCGAGGGCGTCGTTGGTGTACCCGGTGTAGAAGGCGCCCTCACGGGAGGGGCTCCAGAAGTGCCTGGCCATGATGACGTCGGCGTCGCCCTCGGCCACTCCCCAGGAGGAGACGTATGCGGTGCTGGCGCCGGACTCGACCCCCTCCACGAACGCCTGCTCCTCCACGACGTTCACCTGGGCGTCCAGGCCGGCGGTCTGCAGCTGACCGGCCACTGCCTCGGCCAGCATGCGCGTGGACTCGGTGGAGTCGATCTCCACGCTGCCCTCCACCGCTCCCAGCACCTCGGCCGCGGCGTCGGCGTCGAACTCGTAGCCCTCGATGCCCTCGGTGTAGCCGACCATCTCCGGGAAGGCCGGCTGGTCCAGGGCCCGGGCCCGCCCCTCGTAGAGAGCGTCGACCAGCGTCTGCTTGTCCACCGCCTGGTTGGCGGCGACGCGGACCTCGAGCTGGTCGAACGGCGCCTCGGTGACGTTCATCGCGAGGAAGAAGATCCTCGTGCCCGGCACGCTCACGGCCTCCGTCTCCCCGCTGAGCTCACCGCTGAGGTCCGGGGGGATCTCCGCAGCGATCTGCACGTCGCCGGACTGCAGCGCAGCCATGCGCGAGGAGACCTCTGGGATGGGTCGGAAGATCAGGGTGTCGACCGAGGGCGCGCCACCCCAGTAGTCCTCGTTCGCGGCCAGGGTCACCGCCTCGTTCGGGACCCAGTCACCGAACGTGAACGGACCGGTCCCGACCGGGGAGGAGGCGAACTCCTCGTCACCCACCTCGGCGACGTACTCCGAGGGGACGATCTCGTTCACGGCCAGCCCGGCCAGGAGCGTGGGCGCCGGGTTGGCCGTCGTGATGAGCACCGTGTGCTCGTCCTCCACCTCCACGCTGTCGATGACCTCCAGCATGGACGCCCGGGGGGACGCCTGCTCAGGGTCCAGGATGCGCTCGATGCTGAACTTCACGTCCTCGGCGTCGAACGGCTCACCGTTGTGGAAGGTGACGTCCTCCCGCAGCTGGAAGCGCCAGGTGAGGTCGTCGACCTGCTCCCACTCGGTCGCCAGCTCCGGTACCGCGTTGAGGTCCTGGCCCTGGTTGACGAGGGACTCGAAGACGGTGTGGATGACGTTCTGGGTCGGACGGTTGCGGTGCATGTGCGGGTCCATCGTGAGGATGTCAGAGCTCTGCGCGATGACCAGCTGACCCGACGCTCCGCCCGCGGCCTCGGTCTCACCACCGGCCTCGTTCCCGTCGAAGGTCTCGCCGTCGCCGGAGCAGGCGGTCAGCGCCAGCCCGGCGATGGGCAGCAGTGCCAGGCGGCGGAGCAGTGAGTGGCGTGAAAGGTTCATGTGAACGATTACCTCCGAGGTGATGGGTTGTCCCGGCGACGCGGGTCTGGGATGGGGATGGCACTCAGAAGAGTCCTGGTGTACTCGTGCTGCGGGTTGCTGTAGAGCTCTCGCGGTCTGCCCTGTTCGACGATCGTCCCGTTCTGCATCACGGCCAGGTGGTCGCAGAACCTCTCGACGATGGCCAGGTCGTGGGCGATGAAGAGGTAGGTGAGTCCCAGGTCGTCCTGCAGCTTCACGAGAAGGGTCAGGATCTGGGCCTGGATGGAGACGTCGAGAGCAGAGACCGGTTCGTCCAGGATCAGCAGTTCCGGTTCGACCGCCAGCGCCCGGGCGATGCCGATACGTTGCCGCTGTCCCCCGGAGAACTCGTGGGGGAAGCGGCGCGCGGCGCTGGCCGGCAGACCGCACATCTCCAGCAGCTCCTGGACCCGGGCACGGTGTTGGACCCTGGTCTTGCCGCGATGGTGGATGCGCAGCCCTTCCCCGACCAGGCTCCCCACCTTCCACCGGGGGTTCAACGAGGCGAACGGGTCCTGGAAGACCATCTGCACCTGACGGCGGGCCCGGTGCAGGTCGCGCCCACGACGGCTGAGCAGCTCGGCACCGTCGAGCTTGACGCTTCCCGAGTCCGCCTCGAGCAGGCGGGCCACGATCCGAGCGGTGGTCGACTTGCCCGACCCCGACTCTCCCACCAGCCCGAACGAGGAACCAGCCGCGACCTCGAAGGAGATCCCGTCGACCGCCACGGCCCGCTCGGCGTTCCCGAACAGGGAGCGGCCCGACTGGAAGGTCTTGACCAGGTTCTCGACCTGCAGCAGCGCCGTCACAGCTCGCCCCTTCCCACGCGCACGCAGCGGTGCCGTCGCTCGCCCTCGCGGAACTCCGGTGGCACGCCAGCGGTGCACACCGCCTCGGCATGCTCGCAGCGAGGCGCGAACGGGCAGGCGTACAGGCCGATGTAGATCTGGGCGGGCGAGCCGGGGATCGCCTGGAACGGGGTGTCCTGCCCGAGACGGGGCACGGACCGCAGGAGCGCGCTGGTGTAGGGGTGGCGCGGGCCGTCGAAGAGGGTGAACACGTCGGCCTCCTCCACCAGCAGACCGCCGTAGAACGTCGCGACGCGGTCGCAGGTCTGGGCCACCACGCCAAGGTCGTGGGTCACGAGCATCACGGAGGCTCCACGACGCTGGCAGACCTCGGCGAGCAGGTCCAGGACCTGCTTCTGCACAGTCACGTCCAGGGCGGTCGTCGGCTCGTCGGCGATGATGAGGTCGGGTTCGGCGATGAGAGCGGCGGCGATGATGATCCGCTGGCGCTGCCCCCCGGAGAGCTGGTGCGGGTAGGAGTCCAGCCTCTCGGCGGGCTTGGGGATCTTGACCTCGCCGAGCAGGTCCGCTGCAACCTTGCGGGCCGCCCTCTTGGAGATGTCGGTGTGCGCCCGCAGCGCCTCCACCAGCTGATCACCGATCGTGTAGACCGGGTCCAGTGCGGCCAGAGCGTCCTGGAACACCAGGCCGATGCGGTTGCCCCGAATCCCGCGCATCGTCTCGGCGGACGCACCGAGCAGCTCCTCACCCTCGAGCTTGACGCTGCCCCGGATGTCGGCGCTGTGCGGCAGCAGGCCCAGGATCGCCTTGGCGGTGACGCTCTTGCCCGACCCGGACTCGCCCACGATGCCCAGGAACTCGCCGCGGTGGACGTCGAAGGACAGGTCGGTCACTGCGGCCACGGGCCCCAGCCGCACGCTGAGGTCGCGCACCTGCAGCAGCGGGGCGGTCGCCGGGTCCTGGGCCGTCAGGCTCACACCGGCCTCCTGGAGAGAAGAGCACGGGAGTCGCGCCCGGGCAGGCCGGGGCGAGGTCCTGACGCACACCGCGAGGTCTGTCGGTCCACGCATCCTCCGTTGGCTTGAGTGGGCGGCCCGGCAAAACTCTGGATATAACCGGGTCCGGTCAACCTAGCATCCGAGAGAATCCGTGGCAAGGGTTTCCCGTCAACACGAGCGCACGGTGGCCTCACCTCCTATGCTGTGGTCCTGACCAGCGGCCAGTGATCCAGCCCAGCAGGCACGGGGCCGCGCTGACGATCCGACGAGCCGAAGGGATGACTGCCCATGGTGTCTCGCACCAGCGCCCAGCCTCTCTACCACCAGGTCCTCGAGCAGATCCGGGCTCGGGTCGCGACCGGGGCGTGGGTAAGGGGCGACCGCGTGCCGTCCGAGCGGCAGCTGGCGGACCTGCTGGGGGTAAGTCGCATCACGGTCAGGCACGCCGTGCGCCTGGCCGCGGCCGAGGGGCTGGTGGAGCAGAGGCGCGGCGTCGGCACCTTCGTGGGGGCTCCGGACCGGCTCGAGCAAGACCTGTCCGAGGTGCGCAGCTTCGAGCGCACCCTCGCTGAGCAGGGCCATGTGGCCAGCACCGAGATCCTCGCCAGCGAACGCCTGATCAGCGACCTCATCCTCGCAGGGACGCTGGGGGTGGACCCGGCCACACCGGTCTTCAACCTCCGACTGCTGGGCCGGGGCGACTCCAGCCCGGTGGTGTACTACGACAGCTACTTCGCCCTGCCGCTCGGGCGCGAGATGGCGCAGGCCGCCCAGCTGCTGCAGCAGGACGGATGCCCCTTCTCCACCCTGGACCTGTACCGGCAGGAGTCCGTGACTCGGGTCCCGAGCACGCTGAGTCAGACCATCGAGGCCGCCTCCGCGTCCCCCGAGCTGGCCAGGTACCTCGCCGTCCGGGAGGATTCCGCCGTCCTGGCCATCGAGTCCGTGATGTCCGACGAGCAGGGACCGCTGGAGTTCCGCCGCGCGTACTACCGGGCCGACCGCTACAAGTTCGCAGTGAAGCGGCGTCTGGTGATCCCGGACTCACCGACGGGGTGTTGACCGCGGACCCTGTTGGTTGGTATATCTGGGTATAACCACCAGACCACCACGTCAGGAGTGTTCCGTGAAGGAACAGCTACGCATCGTCAGCCCCAACGGTCATCTCGGCTTCGCCCCCACCAAGGAGGAGAGCTTCCGTCTGGCCGTCGCCACCCGCCCGGACTACTACTGCGTGGACTCCGGCAGCGACGACATCGGCGCCACCGCCCTCGGGGCCGACCGCTCGGTCAGCATGGAGAGGTGGCAGCGCCACGACCTCGAGCTCATGCTCCTGGCCTCACGTGAGCAGGACGTCCCGATGCTCGTCGGATCGGCCGGCGACTGCGGCAGCAACAGCCGCGTCGACCTGTTCGTCCGCATGATCAAGGACATCGTCGCGGAGCACAACCTCCCCCCGTTCAAGCTGGCCTACTTCTACTCCGAGGTGGACACCGCACAGCTGCGGGAGATGCACGAGTCCGGAGTCAGCATCGAGGGCCTGGACAGCCGTGCTGCGCTGACGCTCGAGGACATCGACGCCACCACCCGCGCTGTGGCAGTGGCCGGTGTCCACCCCTTCATCAAGGCTCTGGAGCTCGGAGCCGACGTCATCATCGGCGGTCGCTCGAGCGACTGCGCGGTGTTCGCGGCGCCGGCCATCTTCGAGGGGTTCCCCGAGAGCCATGCCTACTACGTCGGCAAGGTCCTGGAGTGCGCCTCCTTCTGTGCGGAGCCCTACGGCGCCAAGGAGTCGGTGATCGGGACCGTGACCCACGACGACGTCAAGGTCACGGCCATGGCGCCCTGGCAGCGCTGCACCATCGCCAGCGTGGCCGGACACGCCATGTACGAGCGCTCCAACCCCTACTTCGAGTACTTCGCCGGCGGGCTGCTCGACATGACCGACTGCGTCTACGAGCAGTTCGACGAGCGAACCACGCGCGTCACCGGACACCGCTATGTGCCCGTCCAGGGTCCGGTCACCGTCAAGATCGAAGGATCTGGATGGGTCGGCGAGAAGTATCTCGGTGTCGCGGGCATCCGCGACCCGTACACCATCGCCCACATCGACAAGGTCATCGAGCTCTCCCGGCAGCAGGTGGCCGACGAGTTCCCGGACGTCGACTACCACCTGTCCTTCACGATCTACGGCAAGAACGGCGTCATGGGAGACCTGGAGCCGGTCAAGGAGATCCGCTCCCACGAGCTCGGCATCGCGATCGAGGGGATCGCCGACACCAGCGAGCTGGCCGAGGCGGTCACGCTGTTCGCGACCCGACAGCTCTTCTACGCACGACTTCCCGAGGTCAAGGGGACAGCAGGGACCGCTGCATTCCTGACCGACGAGGTGTTGCCCGCCTCGGCGTCCTACCGCTGGACCATGAACCACATCATCCCCGTGGAGGACCCCATGTCCCTGTTCGAGCTGCACGTGATCGACGTGGAGAACCAGGCATGAGCGACCAGAAGGAGACCCCCGTGCCCGATCAGCAGACCACCACGCTCGGCGAGCTCGCCAAGACCGTCCGCAGCAAGAACGCCGGCACGGACCGGATCACGTTCGACATCATCTTCGCGGACCGGGCCACGTACGACCACGTGCGCACCAGCGGAGCCCTGACTCGCCGGACGGTCCGTGAGCTGTTCGACGTCACCGACGAGCGCATCACCGACTTCGTCGAGTTCGACCCCGCGTTCGCCATCAAGTTCACGCTGCAGCGCACCTCCCCCAGCGGTGGCCCGGGCGAGCGCGACGTGTTCGGCTGCCAGCAGTACCCGCCGCTGCTGTCGGTCCCGGTGCCGCTCCCGAGCACCACCGGCGCCACACACTAGGGTGCGCATGACGGTCGGCCCAGACGACCCGTACCCGGGCGCTCTCGCCGGGGTACGGGTCGCCGACTTCTCCCGGGTGCTCGCCGGTCCGTACGCGACCATGCTCATGGCCGACATGGGAGCGGACGTGATCAAGGTCGAACCACCCGGCGGCGACGACACCCGCCGCTGGTCCCCGCCCGTCGACCCGTCCGGTCGGCCCACCTACTTCGCCGCCGCCAACCGCAACAAGCGCTCGATCGTGCTGGACCTCACCGATGACGGGGATCTTTCCCGGGCACTGGACCTGGCGACCAGCGCCGACGTCGTCATCGAGAACTTCCGGCCAGGCGTGATGGACAGGTTCGGGCTGGACCACCAGTCCTTGACCGCCACCAACCCACGCGTCATCAGCTGCTCGATCACGGGCTTCGGCAGCGGCCCCGGAGCCACCATGCCCGGCTACGACGTGCTCGTCCAGGCCATGGGCGGACTCATGAGCATCACAGGCCCGGTGGACGGTCCCTCCACGAAGGTGGGCGTGGCCGTCGTGGACGTGATCACAGGACTGCACGCCCTCACGGGGATCCAGGCGGCCCTGCTCGAGCGCTCAAGCTCAGGCATCGGCCAACGCGTCGAGGTCAATCTCCTGTCCTCGCTCCTGTCCGGTCTCGTCAACCAGGCGTCGGCAGCTGCGGCCACGGGGGTCTCCCCCACGCGCACCGGCAACGCCCACCCGTCCATCGCGCCCTACGAGACGTTCGCGACCGCCGAGGGCGACCTTGTCCTCGCGGTGGGCAACGACCGCCAGTTCCACCGGCTGGTCGAGGTGCTCGGACAGCCGAGTCTGGGGTGGGACGAGCGTTTCACGAGCAACAGCAGCCGCGTCCAGCACCGGGGGGCGCTCAGGCAAGTACTGGAGCTGCTCCTCGCGGACCGCTCGGCCGTCGAGTGGGGCGACCTCCTGCGGGCCGTCGGCGTTCCGGCCGGACCGGTGCAGAGCATCGGCGAGGCGTTGTCGATGGCCGAGGGGCTCGGGCTGAGCCCCGTCGTGACTCTGACTGCGGAGGGCAGGGAGAGCCGGCAGATCGCCAACCCGGTGACCTTCTCACGGACCCCGGTCCGCTACGAGCGTCCTCCGCCGGACCTGGGAGAGCACCAACCAGCAGACTGGTGGTCGTAGGCCGCCCAGCTCCGCGGAGCTCGCGTCACAGACCCGCCGTCGCGGGAGGACACGCCGGCGCCCGAGTGGTTCGGGGCGCCGGCGTTCGCGCTGGTGTCAGCGGAAGGCGGACTGGCCGGTGAGCGCCTGACCGATCACGAGCTGGTGGACCTCGGACGTGCCTTCGTAGGTCAGGACCGACTCCAGGTTGTTGGCGTGGCGCATCACCGGGTACTCCAGGGTGATGCCGGCAGCGCCGAGGATGGTCCGGGCCTCCCGCGCGATGGCGATCGCCTCACGGACGTTGTTGAGCTTTCCCAGGCTGACCTGGTCCGCGGTCAAGGATCCCTCGTCCTTTAGGCGGCCCAGCTGCAGGGCGAGCAGCATGCCCTTGCCCAGCTCCAGGGTCATGTCGGCCAGCTTGGCCTGGGTGAGCTGGTAGGCGGCCAGAGGCTTGTCGAAGATCTCGCGTTCCTGGGCGTAGCTGATGGCCGTCTCCAGACAGTCGCGCGCGGCTCCGAGGGAGCCGAAGACGATACCGAAGCGGGCCTCGTTGAGACAGGACAGCGGCCCGGACAGACCTCGGGCCCCCGGCAGCATCGCCGTGTCGGGCAGGCGCACCCCGTCCAGGACGAGCTCACTGGTGATGGAGGCTCGCAGGGACAGCTTCTTCTTGATCTCGGGGGCGGAGAATCCGGGTGTGTCGGTAGGCACGACGAACCCTCGTATGCCCTCCTCCGTCTGGGCCCACACCACGGCCACGTCGGCGATGGAGCCGTTGGTGATCCACATCTTGTTCCCGGTCAACACCCAGTCCGCACCCTCACGGACCGCGCGGGTACGCATCCCGGCCGGGTTGGAACCGAAGTCCGGCTCGGTCAGCCCGAAGCACCCGATCGCCTCACCGGCAGCCATCCGCGGCAGCCACTCCTGCTTCTGCTCCTCCGAACCGTGCTTCCAGATCGCAAACATCGCCAGCGACCCCTGCACGCTGACCAGGGAACGCAAACCGGAGTCACCGGCTTCGAGCTCCATGCAGGCCAGCCCGTAGGCGGTCGCAGACGTACCCGCACACCCGTACCCTTCCAGGTGCATCCCCAGCACTCCTAGCTGGCCCAGCTCGGGCGCCAGCTCGCGCACCGGCATCGTCCCCGCCTCGTACCAGTCCGCGATGTGCGGGGTGATCCGGTCCGCCACGAACCGACGGACGGTGTCGCGGATCGCTCGGTCCTCCTCAGAGATCAGCTGGTCCGTGCTGAACAGGGCCAGAGGAAGGGTGGGTGCTGTGCGCTGTGCCATGGATCGCTCTCCCGTTGATGCGAACAAACCTAACAGTGTTAACCAGATAACCATACGGTGTATGGTTAATGCAAGCGGTGCAGCCCGCCAGCCCAGACGCACCGGCCCGACCGCGCCGGCCAGCACGCAGGAGAAGACCATGGCACGACCCTCGACGCCCCTGCTCAGCAGGAACTTGATCCGAGACGGCGCCCTCGCACTCATCGACGCGGAGGGGCTGGAGTCCTTCTCGATGCGCCGCCTAGCCACCTCGCTCGGTGTCACCGCCCCCTCCTTGTACTCCCACTACGCGACACGTGAGCAGGTGCTGGACGACGTGGTCAACCTCGTCATCGCTGACGTGGACACCTCTGCGTTCGACGCGGGCTGGCGCCAGGGTCTGCTCACCTGGGCGCGCTCCTACCGCGCTGCGCTCTCCGCTCACCCCGGCGTCGCTCCCCTGGTCGCCTCCGGGGCCCAGCACCGCGAGCACTTCCTGACGATGGCGGACGCCGTCCACGGCGGTCTCGTCGCCGCCGGGTGGCCCCCCCGCCGGGCCACCGAGATCGCCGGCGCCGTGAAGTTCCTTGTCATCGGGGCTGCCTGCACCCCGTTCGCTGCCGGATTCTCCGACGACGCCACCATCTACCGCGATCACTACCCTCACCTGAACCAGGCCCACCGACTGCGCGCAGAGGCAGCCCGCATCGACCACGACGCCTTCGAGGTCGGTATCACCTCGCTCGTGCGAGGCCTCGAACCCGGCCCTCCGCGACACTGAGCGCAGGCAACCACTCCCCCCCGTCGCTGTCCCTCACCGGCATGGCTGACGGTCGTGACGTCACTCAAGCGCCAAGACTCGGGTGCAGCCAATCAGGTGCCACGGCGCCGCCGCCAGGATTCGGGTGTTGGCCTGCGATCTAGGCGTGTCTCCTAATGCTGCGAACCAGATGGTGACGGCGCGCAGGAGGACGCCAGCTCGGTAGGTGAGCAAGCGCTCCACCTCGTCCTGGGCCGACCCCACGTGGTCCATGCTCAGGATCCGCCGACCCCGCTTGTGCACGATCTGCACCGCCGTCGCCCCCGACTTCGTCCTCACCCGGCGCATGAACGTCCCCACCGGGCAAGACTACCCAGGTGGTTAGTAACCACCCCGCAGCAGCAAACCCGCAGGTCAACAAGTCACGCCCCCACGAAATGCTCGCCCGTGATCAACCTCAGGTCATTGGCGATCACTCCGCCCAGGCCCGCCCGCAGAAGGACCTGTTCTGTCGCGCTGAGGACGGCTGCGCTCGTCCGACTCGATCGCCCCGTGGACGGGGCGAGCGCGCGGGCCGCGGAAGGCTCGCTCCGCCCCGGTGAGCTGTCCCTAGGTCACCCCCGGACCAGGTGCTGCCCCGCCGACACCGCGACGACGGTGTCGCCCGTCGCGACTGCGTCGGTGGCCCAGGCCAGGGCCTGCGCGGTGGCGACATCCAGGACGACGAGATCGCCGTCCACGTCGCTGCCCAGGAGCGTGCCCTGGCCCGAGAGCCGGTGGCGCACACGGCTCGTTGACTTGCGATCGACGGCGACGAACTCTGCTTTTCCCTGGCGGTGTCCAGGCTGTCCTCACCGGACCTCGCGGCAGGCATCGACGTCGGTGTCCGCGCAATCAGCCCGACCCCGTCCTCGTGACGTTCAACGCCTAATGGCTGTCCTGCGTGGCCGCTGCCGGCTGCGCCGCGGCCAGCCGAAGGAGAGTCCCGAGCAGCACGTCGGCACCGTGCACCACGTCCCGATCCCTGGTCAGTTCAGAGGGACTATGGCTGCGGCCGTCCACGCTCGGGACGAAGATCATGCCTGTCGGGGCAATCGTCGCGAGGTTCTGCGAGTCGTGACCGGCTCCCGAGGGGATGTCCCGCGTGCTGCAGCCGAGCGCGGCCGCGGACTCGCGGATCGCGTTGCGGACCGTTTGGTGCATCGGAGCGGCCGGGACCAGGGGTTCCCAGTCGAGGTTCACCTGGAGTTCCCGCTCGCGAGCGACGTCCAGCGCCGCGGCGGAGATGAGTTCCTCGAGCTGTCGAGCCTTCTCGGTAGCGGGGTGGCGGAAGTCCACGACCACCTCCGCCTCTTCCGCTACGACGTTCGACCCCCCGGGGCGAGCGCGGACGATCCCCGTGGTCACGACCGACGCCGCACCTGCCCGGGGAACGAGCGCGGGTAGGCGCGTGATGAAGTCGGCAGCGGCGAGGACCGCGTCCTTCCGCGCGTCCATGGGCGTGGTGCCCGCGTGGTCCGCGCGACCCATGAATCGGACCGTGCCGCCACCGATGGAGACGATGCCGCTGACAACTCCGACGTCGACGCCTTCGCGCTCCAGGACCGGTCCCTGCTCGATGTGCAGCTCGACGCTGGCGTGGACGCTGCCCGGGGTCAACCGGACGGCCGCGGCAGCCTGCAGGTCACCGCCTGCCGCCGCGAAGGTGTCGGCGAACCGGTCGCCGTCCCTTCCCCTGAGCTCCTGCAGCTCGTCGGCCACGAACCCGCGGGTCAGGGCGCTGGAGCCAAGCAGGTGCGCGTAGTTGCCCTCTTCGTCGACGTACACGATCGCGCGAACGGGTCGCTCGAGCGCGACGTGTTCCTCGTGCAGCCGGCGCAGGCACTCGATGGCGGCGAGCGATCCGAGCGGGCCGTCGTACATCCCGCCGTTCGGCACCGCGTCGATGTGTGAGCCCGTCCAGACTGGCGCACGATCGGCGATCCCCTCCTCCAGCGACGGAGAGGAGACGACCAGGTTTCCGATGCCGTCGACCTCGACCCGCAGGCCCGCCTTCACGCAACTCGCGGTGAGCCACGCGCGCGCCGCGAGGTCGGCAGCGGAGAACGAGGCCCGGTCGACGCCACCGGCCCCGTTCCGGCCGAACCCGCCCAGGGTGGTCAGATCAGCCAGGAGCCGATCGGCGTCGACCGACAGCAACCCGCTCACCGCCGCACCAGCGACGCGACCTTGGCTGGGGCGATGAAACCTGCCGCCGCCACCTGGTCGAGGTACGGACGCCAGTGCCCACCGCGCGCGAAGACCTCGGCGAACAGCCTCGCCGCATCCTCGTCGCGGTCGGCCCGGCCGAGGAGAACGGCCTTCCAGAACGCGGCTTCCAGGTTGTCACCCAGGACGGCGCGCGCCGACTCCAGGGCCTCTAACGCTTGTTCGAGCTCCTCGTCGGACACGTTCTCGTACGCGCCGATCATGACGCGTGGGGTGAACATGACGGATCCGATCTTGTCGAACGCGCCGCTCACCTCGGCCAGGCGCGTGATCTCGGTGACCGGGTCCGGATGGTCGTCCACCCGGAGATCCAGCAGCGTCTCCTCCCAGGCGTTGCCACCGCGGTTGCCCGAGACGATCTTGAGCACGGCCGACTGCGACCCGCGCGCGTCACCGCCGGCGTCCTCCCCCGCGCGCAGAGCGGCGAGCAGTCGGCCGGCGAACGTCTGGCCGGACGTCTCCTCGTAGGCGCGCAGCATCGACTCGTAGACCTCGTGCGAAGCGAGCATGTTGCCCTGCACCGAGACCTGGTCACCGGAGAGCGCGCCGGCGGCCTGGACGCACTTGTCCCCCGTGTAGTTGGCGACGCGCCCGTCGACGTCGATGACGGCGAGCTGCCGGTACCCGGGCTGGTCGTCACCCCCGATGAGCGTCGACAGCACCTCGGACGCGGTCGAGCCGTCACGCAGCAGGCCGATGCCTCGCGGACCGAAGCCGACGTTGACGAACGCCTGCGTGGCGATAACGCCCACTCCCGGCTCGAGCCAGCCCACAAGACGTCCGACACCGAAGAAGTGCGTTTCGCAGGCGATGCCGAACGCGCCGGTCGCGGGGTCGCGGGCGATGATCGAGAAAGTCACCGGGTCACCTCCATCAGATCGCCGGTCCTGTCCTTCCGCACCTCGAGGGAAGAGCGGTGGAGGGAGCCGTCCTTCGCGACGAGCACGATTCCACGGAGCGCGGTGATGTCCGCGAGCGGGTCGCCGTCGACGACGATCACATCGGCCGCCTTGCCCGGCTCGATCGTTCCCGTCACCTCGGACAGGCCTGCGTTCAGTGCACCCTCTCGCGTGGCGGAGAGCAGCGTGCGCTGCGGGGTAAGGCCGATCTGCACCATCTGGATCATCTCCTCCACGAGCCCGTCGTGCGGGTTGAGCGGGGTGCCCGCGTCCGTCCCCGCGGCGATGTTCATCCCCGCCTCCACAGCCGCGCTGAACATGGCACGGCTGCGCTCGACCTCGGACTGCGCCTTGTCGACGATCCAGGACGGGATGCCGCCTACCGCACCCTGTGCCACGATGCAGCCCACCGCGGACAGCGTGGGCACGAGGTAAGTACCGCGCTCGATCGCCAGCGCGAACAGTTCGGCGTCGAGGTGGAAGCCGTGCTCGATCGTGTCGACACCCGCGAGGATCGCGTTCTCGATGCCGTCACGGCCGATCGCGTGGGTCGATACGCGGCGTCCGGCGTGGTGGGCCTCCTCGACGATCGCAGTCAGCTCGTCACGTCGGAACGCCGTCTGGGTCGGCTTGACGCCCGAGGTCAGCACTCCGCCGGTCGCCATGGCCTTGATGAAACCCGCCCCCTTCTTGAGTTCGCCGCGCACGGCCTTGCGCACAGCGTCCACACCGTCGGCCTCGACGCCCATGAAGTACCCGTGACCGCCCGTCATCGTGATGACCCGCCCCGCAGCGACGATGCGTGGCCCCGGGACAACGCCGGCCTCGACCGCGCGGCCGAGGTCGATCACGACGTTGTCGGCGGCACCGCAGTCCTTGACCGTGGTGATGCCTGCATCAAGGGTGATCAGCGCGTTCGCGACCGCGCGGTAGGCCGCGGTCGCGGTCGAGTCGTCGCGGACCTGTGCAGCGAGGTCCGCCGAGCCGTCGTTCGCCAGATGCACGTGCGCGTTGACGAGGCCGGGCATGACCGTCCGACCACCCGCGTCGATGACGGCGGCGGCGGGCGGAGCGTCCGCGTCCGGCCCGACCCACGCGATCCGTCCCTGGTCGACGAGGATCGAGTGCCCCTCACGCACTTTGCCGTCAACGCCGTCGAAGAGGGCACCGTCACGGATCAACCAGCGTCCACGCCCCGTCGTCATGACTGGATGAAGGTCGACACGACGTCGAGGTAGGCCTGCTCCTCTTCGCGGGCGAACGGCTCGTGGCCGCTGTCCTCGAACAACACGAATTGCGAGTTGGGGATCGCCTCGGCGATCCGGCGACCCTGGCTGGGCGGCGTCACCCAGTCGTACTCACTGGAGAGCACGAGCGTCGGTACCTGGATGGTCGACAACAGCGGGTACGGGTTGTACTTGGGGATCTCGTTGGCCATCATGTAGCCCGACACCTCGTAGCGCCCGTTGCTGCGCGCCGAGAGCTGGTCGAGCACCTCCTGGTCGGGATGACGGAAGTACAGCGGATAGCACTTCTTCCACCACGCCTCATACTCCTCCTGGCTGGAGATGACGCCGTCGAACAGTTCGCGGAAGATTTCCTTCTGCTCCGGCGTCGCGATGCGCTCGGCGATCGCCTGAGCTTCGTCCCAGAAGCCGTAGTCCGGGGCGGTGTGCGACAGGATCAGCTTCGACAGCGCCCCGGGGTGGCGTAGCGCGAGGACCTGGGCGACGAAACCGCCGTAGGAATGGCCAAGGAAGATGATCTTACCCAGCCCGAGGTAGTGACGGAGGGCCTCGACATCGTCCGCCATCTGCTCGATCGTGTAGGTCTCCAGCGGTGCGTCCGAGGAGTTGCCGGTACCGCGGTGATCGAGGTAGACGACCTGAGCGACCTCGCCCAGCGGGTCGAGCCAGGGACGGAAGTAGCTATGGTCGGCGCCGGGGCCGCCGTGGTGGATGAAAAGGACCGGCTTGTCCTTATCGCCCGAGAAGTCGACGGTCTTTCCCGACGAGATTACGTCGAAGTAGAGATCGACGCCGTTCAGATGCGCGTACATGTGTGCTCCCTTGCCGTGTAGCGGTGGTCTGTCTCGGTGGTAATGATTGGTCAGGTGGACGGCGTCGCGTCGTACGCGGAGGGGCCTTCAAGGAACAGGCCCCCGGGGTCGGGCACGCTGCTCACGAGGATGCGTGTGTACGAGTCGGCGGGCTCGGCGAGCAGGGAGATGTGCCCCTGCTCGACGACGCGTCCGTGGCGCATGACTGTGATGTCGTCGCACATGCGCGCAGCGACACCCAGGTTGTGGGTGATGAAGACGCAACCGAAGCCCAGCTCGTCCTGCAGCCGGTCGAGGAGGTCCAAGATCTCGAACTGGATCGAGGCGTCCAGCGCCGAGGTCACTTCGTCGGCGATGAGCAGCTTCGGCTGCACCGCGATGGCGCGGGCGATGGCGACCCGCTGCCGCTGGCCGCCGGAGAACGAGTGCGGAAAACGGTCGGCGGCGGACGCGTCGAGCGCGACAAGCCCGAGCAGCTCGACGATCCGATCGCGGTGCTGTGCCGGGCGTCCTCCGTTCGGTGCCAGCGCCTCCAGGAGCGTGCGCCCGATCGTCATCCGCGGGTCCAGAGAGGCGTAGGGGTCCTGCGGGATCATCTGCACGCTCCGGCGCAGGGCCCGTCGCTGTGCACCCCGGGCGTGCATGACGTCGACACCCTCGACGGTCACTGTCCCCGAGGCGGCTGCCAGGGTGCCGACGATCACCTTGGCGAGCGTCGACTTGCCGGAGCCAGACTCCCCCACGACGCCCATCGTCTGGCCCTGCATGACCGACATGGAAACGTCGTCGAGGACGCGCGGGCTGCGCCGGCTGAACCCGTACGTGGCCGAGAGGCCCTGCACCTGAAGGACGCTACTCATCCTGGTCCTCCTTTGGTCCCGGCACGGAAGATGGCGTTCTCCAGCGCCGTGCTGGCTGACGCCTCGAGCAGTCTGCGGGTGTAGGGCTGGGTGACGTGACGCTCGCGCAGCTGGGCGGAGGTGAGGTGCTCGATGATCTCGCCCTGGTACATCACGTACACGCGCTCGCACATGGAGGCGATCACGTCGATGTCGTGCGAGATCAGCAGGACCGCCATGTCGTGGTCACGGTTGATCTGCTTGATGAGCCTCAGCACGTCGGCCTGGACCGTCACGTCGAGCGCGGTCGTCGGCTCGTCGGCGATCAGCAGTCTTGGTGTCGTGATCAGCGCCATCGCGATCATCGCGCGCTGCCGCATGCCCCCCGAGAGCTCGTGGGGGTACTGGTGCATGCGGTGCTCTGGCTCGCTGACGCGCGCTTCCCGCAGCTTCTGGACGGCGAGACGCTCCGCCTCTCTCTTCGACACGTTCTTGTGGACGCGGATCGTCTCGGTGAGCTGTGCGCCGAGGCGACGCGCGGGGTTGAAGCAGGAGGAGGGGTCCTGGAAGACGATGCCGAGGTCGAGCGCGAGGGAGGTCGGTGGAACCCCGTGCGGGTCCATGCGGTGCGACGCGACGTCGAGATCGGCGGCCTCCCAGCTGAGCTCGGGCGGAAGCAGCTGAGCGGCTGTCATCGCGGTGATGCTCTTCCCCGAACCCGACTCGCCGACCAGCCCGACGATCTCGCCGGCCGCGACCGTCAGCGACACGCCCTTGACGAGCGCGGCGCCTTCGGCGGTGTGCCCTACCCGGACGTGCAGGTCATGGATGTCAAGCGCCGGTTCGGCCGCCGCGTCGACCGCTGCCGCCGTCTGCTCCTCGATGGTCGCCGGTACCACGGCCGGGGCCGGCTCGGCAAGCAACTTCGTTGGGCGCTTCCCAGCGGGGACCCGGCGCGGCTCGCTGAAAGCGACGAACCCGTCGCCGAGCAGGCTCGCCGAGAGCCCCGTCAGCACGATCGCGATCGAGGGAGCCAGGGCACCGCTCGGGTTCTGGTAGACGTCGCGCAGCCCGCTGGCAAGCATCTGGCCCCAGTCGATGGCGGGCGGCTGGACGCCAAGTCCGATGAAGCTCAGCCCCGACATCGTGACGATAGAGGTGGAGAGGCACACCGAGGTGAGCACGAGGACGGGAGCGGCGATGTTCGGCACGATGTGCCGGACGAGCACGGTCGGCCCGCGCACACCCAGGAGGTGTGCTGTGGTCACGAAGTCCTTGTTGCCGACGGAGTTCGCGAGGTTGTTGGTGAGGCGCGCGAACTGCGGCAAGAAGGCGATTCCGATCGCGATCACCACGGTGACCTCGTCCGGCCGGAAGATGGCGGTGACTGCCAGCGCGACGATGATCGGCGGGAGTGCGAGCCACAGGTCGATCGCCCGAGCGCCGAACCACCGCACGCGATCGCCCGACACGACCAGCAGACCCCCGACGATGCCCCCGAGCACCACGGCGAGCGCGGTTGCCAGAACGCCCATGATGAGGGTGAGCCGCGTGGCGACCAAGGTGCGGAGCAGCACGTCGCGCCCTTGGGAGTCGGTGCCGAACCAGTGGGCTGCGGACGGGCCCTGGCGCACGTCGCCCGAACCTGTCTGGGCGGCGGTTCCCCACAGGAGGGGGGCCACGATCGCGAGGAGCACGATGACGCCTAGCCCGATCGCGCCGATGACGAGCGACAGCGGGTACTTCGCCGAACGGCGGGGAGCGGCGGTCGGCGGCACGACGACACCGGTCATCGGCTGAGCCTCCCCTGCTGAAGCACACGGGGATCGAGGATCCCGAGCAAGATGTCGATGGCGAGGTTGACCAGCGCGGCCAGCAGTCCGAGGGTGAGGATGATGCCCTGGATCGCCGGATAGTCGCTCGAGAGGATCGACCGGACGATCTGGGTTCCCAGTCCCGGGATGTTGAAGACGTTCTCGACGATGACCGTGCCGCCGAGGAGCGCTACGAGGATGATGCCGCCGAGCGTGAGGGCGCTCGTCGCCACGTTCGGGAGGACGTGTCCCACGAGCAGACGTCCGCCCGAGATGCGCTTGCTGCGCGCGGTCAGGATGTACTCATGCCCGAGCACCGCCCGGGTCTCGCCGCGGACGACCCGCGAAATCGCGGCTGCCGGTGCGAGCCCGACGGCGATGCACGGCAGGATGAACCCCTCGACTCCGACGCCACCCTTGGCTGGGAGCCAGCCGAGCGTGAGAGCGAAGACGATCACGAGCACGGTTCCGGTGATGTACTCCGGCAGGGCCCCGACGAGGCCGGCGCCGACGTTGTACGCCCCGGAAATGACCTTTGCCCCGCCTCGCCGTTCGGCAAACGCGACGGCGATACCGATCGGGAATCCGATCAGCAGCACGACCAAGAGTCCGCCCAGGGCGACGGCTCCGGTGATCGGCAGCCGTTGGGCTATGAGGTCGACGACGGGCTGCTGGGTGACGAACGAGTTGCCCAGGTCGCCCCGCACCAGCCCGCTGACGTAGTGCCACGCCTGCACGAGGAACGGGTCGTTGAGTCCGAGCCGGTCGCGGACGATCTCGACCTGCTCCTGCGTTGCGGTAACGCCGACGATGTTGCGGGCGGGATCGCCCGGCACGAACTGGACCAGGAGGAAGGTGATCACCAGGAGGGCGATCACGATGCCGACAAGGCCGCCGAGCCGGCCCAGCAGGTAGCTAATCCACTGCCCGGCCGCGTCGCGCGAGGCGCCGCGACGCCCGGCCGGAGAAGGGGAGGTGGCCACCAGTTGATCGCTCATCATGCGATCCCTTCGTGTCGCCGGCCGGGCACTGACACTGTCGGATTACTCCGAGATCCGGATGGTGCCGGCCCGTACGAATCCCTTGGACACCATGGCAGTCACGCCAGGCGCAAAGACCACTGTGGCCGGCGCCGTCGCGAGGGGCACCACGTCGGTGTTCTCGAGGAGCAGTCGGTTGTACTCCGCGAGCGCCGCGCAGCCCTCCTCGCCCGTGGTCTCGCGGGCGATCGCGAGCTGGGCGTCGGCTTCCGGGTTGGACACTGCGGACAGGTTCGCACCGTTGGGCGGGACATCGCCGGTGAAGAAGTTAGCCCCGGACAGGAGGTTTGAAGACGTGTTCGCGAACACGAGGATCGTCACGTCCCAGTCGTTGAGCGGAGTGAACAGACCGGCCACCCACTGCTGGTTGTTGAGGTTCTGCAAACTGACCTCGGCTCCCGCGTCCTGCAGCGCCGACTGCACATAGGCGTTGGCGTCACCGCCCGCGAGAAGCGTGGTGCCGTTCACCGCGAGGGAGAGGCCACTCAGCACCTCGGAGGCCGCCTCGGGGTCGTACTCCGGCATGTAGTCGGAGGCGGACTCGTCGTAGCACTCATAGGTGGGTTGACCAAGGTTCGTGATCAGCTCACCGGCGCCATAGCTCTGCACCTCGTTGAGGCGCTCGATGTCGATGGCCTGGGCGACCGCCCTGCGGACCTCGGGGTCTGCGGTCGGGTGGCCCTCGGTGTGGTTGAACACGAGGTATGTGTCCGACTGCTGCGAAACGGTAGTCGTCCAGCCGTCCTGCTCGGTCACCCGCTCCCACGCGTCAGTGGTGTAGGGAGCAATCTCCATTTCGCCCGTCGTCTGCAGGTTGGCCCGAGTGTTCTCGTCCTCGGTCACCTGCATGACGAGCGTCGCCGGGCGTGCACCCTCCGTGGGGATACCGTCGAACTCGGGTCCCCAGGCATAGTCCTCGCGCGACGCGAAGGTGTAGCTCGCGCCCGCGACCTGGCTGTCGGCGACGAAGCCGCCGGTGCCGTTCGAGCCTGTCGCGAGGCTGCTCGGATCGGCGACGCCTGCCGAGCACACGATGCCGGTGTACGCGACGGTCAGACCCGAGAGCAAACCCGAGAAGGGCTGCTCGAGCGAGATGGTGACGGCCTGTCCATCGGCGGTCGCGGTCGCACTGTTGCCCGCGCCGATCACGTTGGAAAGAAACGGCGCCGCCGTGTCCGGGGCGAAGAACCGGTTAAGCGAGTTCGCGACGACCTCGCCGGTGAGCTCCTCCCCGTCGGAGCAGGTGACGCCTTCCCGAATGGTGAAGACACCCTCGCTCGCGGTCACGTCCCAGTCGGTAGCCAGTCCGGGGACGAAACTGCCGTCCTCGTCCAGTGCGGCAAGCGTGTCGTACATCGACCAGATCACGACCGCGTCCTGGAAAGACGCACCGAGCACCGGGTCGAAAGAGGTTACGGGACCGTCGAGCTGCATCGTGAGGGTCTCCGTGTCGACGGACGAGCCCGATCCGCCCGAGGAGCAGGCGGTGAGAGCCACGGCTGCCGCGGCGCCAACCGCGACCGGAGCGAGGCTGGAACGTCGCCGCGGCCGGTGGTGCAGTGAGATCATGTCATTCCTTCTGGGGGCGTCGCTGCCCGAGGGACAGAGCAGGAGATGAGAGCCGTAGCACGGTCGTTCAGTAACCTGAACGATGTACACCATAGTGAACACCGACGCGGTTGTCACTACCTTGTGGCTATCCGATTGGAGCCGGGCTCAACGGCACCGAACGCACGGTCGCGTCAGTAGGACGGCGGCGTCATCGCGCCGACGAACACCGCAGGTCGATCGCCTTCGTTGGCGTACCAATGCGGCACGGACGCGTCGTAGGTGAGGGAGTCCCCCTCGGCGAGTTCGTAGCGCTCGCTTCCAACGACGACCACCAGCGAGCCGTCGACCACGAGCACGCACTCCTCCCCCTCGTGCATGAACGGAACGCTCTCGTTGCTCCACCCCGATGCGACCTGCGCGCGGATCATGCCCAGTCGACCGTTCATGCTCGGCGTGATCAGCTCGTAGACCATCTCGCGCTCCGAGAGCAGGAGCCGGCGACGAGAGTCCGCCTTGACCAGCTCGGCAAGCTTCGGCTCGGGGTCATGGCCGCCGAAGAAGTCGCCAACTCGCACTCCAAGCGCGTGCGCGAGCTTGATCAGGGTGTTGTACGACGGGTTGCCATTACCGCGCTCGATCTGGCTGAGCAAGCCTGCGCTCACGCCGGACTCGGCCGCGAGTGCATTGAGACTCAGTCCCGCGTTCGCCCGGAACTCACGCACGATCTGACCGAGCTGAACCTTCGCACCCTGATCCGACCGAGGAGACGTCTCCTCATCGGCGGCGACACCCTGAGCGCGGGTCATCTCATCCCTTCCGCGCTCAAATTACACGCACCGGCAGGCGGTGTCCAAGGAGCTGGCCCATGCGTTGTCCGCATACATCCAGGATCAGCCACGCGAGCAAGCGCGGATGACGGGACCGACCTCCACCGGCGGCACTAATCGCGGGGTTCCTCAGGCCACGATCGGGCTCGTGATCCCAGGGCACGGCCGCTTCCTGCTCCCATGCCTCATAGATCACCTGCAAAGGGTATCCGTCGTGACGACAGGTCAGTCCGCCAGCCGCTGCGTGCAGCCGTGCAGTGCCCCCACGCGTGGTTCGGGGTCGCGGCGCCTGAGTACGCAGCGCCCCTGGTGCGGGGTGGGTGCGTCGGCAGGGCGGTACGTTTGGTGCGGGCGTTCGTGACCCTCGTGCGACAGCACGTCAGCAGTTCGCGGCGCCAAGCAACGCAACGTCCTGAACAGCGCGACCGGTTCGGCCAGGCGGGTTGCCCGCACGGCGCCCTCGAGCCGGGCCCAGTAGCGCTGGAACGAGGACATGTCCGGGCTGCGAGGACCTGGCGCACGTGCTCCTTGATGATGCCCCACGCCACGGCCAGCTCGATGTCCTCGGCCAGGATCTGCTGCAGCCGTTCCCGTTGCCGCACAGAGAGCCTGTCCCCGGCGCAGGTGAGCAACTTGCGGTCGTTCCAGTGTGTGTCGACGGCGAGGCCGCAGCGCTCGTGCAGCTCCCACACTCGGCGCCTTCTCATCTTGGTGACCATCTCGTTCGCCAGCCGGACGACGTGCCAGTGATCCACGCTGATCCGCGGGCCCCGGGCAGCGCCTTGCGGACGGCTGCGCGGAACTCGCTGCTCATGTCGAGGGCGACCAGCTGCACAGGCCGATCGCCACCACCGTGGCCGTGCCGCGAGCCAGGCGGTGACGACCTGGCCGCGACGCCCGTCGACGACGTCGAGGATCGCGCCGGTGTCCAGGTCGCTGAACACGATCGACCACGGCTCAACCCGGCTCACGGCGTGGGTGTCCGGATCGCGCAGGTAGCGCACCGTGCGGACACCCGCTCCGCCAGGCGGGTGGAAACCCAGGCCCGAGCGGGCAGCTGGTCGGTCTCCTGGGTGAACGAGCGTCGCGGACACAACGACTCGGCACACCGGTAGCTCTTCGACGTCCGGCTCGGACTCCTCCCTGCTTCGTCGGTGGCCTCGGGTGCGGCTTCCTCGATCGACGGCGCAGCTACCTGCCGGGGGGTCGGGGCAGTAGCCTCCTCGGTCGGCGGCGCGGCTGAGGGCTCGGTCGGAGCGGCCGCCGCTTCGATCGGCGTCGCACCAACCCACCTCAGAAGCGTTGTCCCCTGCCCCTGACCGGCTCTGCCGCACGCCCAACGACGGCCCGGATCGGAACGTCGCGCCCCCGTGGTCACCAAGGCCGGACCCGAGTTGTGCTGCCATTTCAGGGCAAGGGGGCCGCGCCCGCCTGACTGGCCGCGACCCCACCGAACTCAGTCGAGCGTTGAGGTCGACCCTGCGACCGAGCTGCGCAGCATCCGCTCCACGAGGTCCTGGACCTGCTGCTCGGTCAGGGAGGTGGGGTCAGCTCGGACCGGCCGTGCCTCGCGACGAAGACCCTTGACGGTCACGAGCTCTCCCGCCAGCGGTTGACCGTACCCAGTCGCGCCGAACACTGGCGCAACTCGGCAGGGACTCACCCCTCACCGAGCACCACCCGCAGACCACGCGAATCAAGCCCCCGCGCAGCTCCACCTGCCCTGAGCCGAGCTCCGCCCACGCCCGCTCACCGACCCCGAGCCGAGCACCGCCCGCGCCCGCTCACCGACCCCGAACTCGACAGATTCCGCGCCGCTCATGTCCCACACACCTCTTGCATTGCCGGGCGAGCTATATCGTTGGCACGATAAGAAACCGTGCAGTAGCGACCCACAGGAGGCGCCGATGGACACCACCGCGAGCAGCGTCCCCAGCGGTGGGGACGCTCCCGCCGCTCGTCGCAAACAGGGCCAGAAGATCGTTTGCGGATGGTGCCAGGCAGAGGTGTCCGTGCCTCCTCGCGGGCGCGTTCCGAAGTGGTGCTCTAGCTCCTGCCGCCATCGCGCTTGGGAGCAACGGCGCGCCGCCGACGCCGGCCTATCGGCGGTCGAAGTCGTCGACCGAGTGATCGAGGTCGTGAGAGTTGAGAAGGTCGTCGAGGAGCGTCGCGTGCAAGTGCCGGTGTCGCAGACCCCTCGGTCCGCCCGGGAGTGGGTTGACATGCTGAACCGTCTCGAATGGGCGCTGCAGAGCAACCGCATGGACCTATACGACCTGGCGCAAATCGAGCCTCCCCTAGCTCGAGTAGTCGCCGCCTACCGAGCTCGCGGCGACAAGCTGCACCGACGCCGGGGCCGACAATAGTTCCGCACACCATTGGGAAAAGCCGTCGTCGTCGTCATCACCGACGCCAGCGATTCGGTGACCACCGAGTAACTGCGCGCGACTGGACTGCCTTCGCCATGCTCCAACCACGGATCGCCGCAGGAGCGTGCGACGGGATCGGGACACGCCTGAGCACCAGCTCGGCCCGGACCGCCCGTCCAGCTCACACCCGTTCGACGCGGTCGGCCTGTGGTCCTCGATCGCTCTGTCGCACCTGGTACCGGACCCGATCGCCCTGGTGCAGCGCCTCGGCGTCCCTGAGAACCGACACGTGCACGAACAGGTCCGCGCCTCCCGTGTCCGGGGCGATGAAACCGAACCCCCGCTCCGCGTCGTAGCGCACGACCACTCCCTGGCCGCCGCGCGCCGGGACCTCGGATGCCTCCCGTCGTCCCGACCGGGCGCGGGTCGTCGACTCCGCGGGTGCGCCGCCCCGCGGGGTCGAGCCGCGCACCAGGCGCACGTCGCGAGCCTGCGGGCCCTTCTCGCTCACGACGACGTCGTACCTCACCCGGTCCCCCTCGCCCAGCTCCGGGAGCCCGTCGGCCAGCGCCCGGACGTGGACGAAGACATCGGGACCGCCCGACCCGGGGGCGATGAACCCGAAGCCCTTGCCCCCGTCGAACCAGGACACGGTGCCGTCCGCCCCGTCGGACGCCACGGCCTGCTGGGCGCCCTGGTCCGCCAAGGGGAGCAGATGGTCAGCCTGCGGCCCCTTCTCCCCCTCGACGACGAGGAACGCCACCCGCTGCCCCTCCCAGAGCACGCCGCCCCCCACGACGGCCGAACTGTGCACGAAGATCTCACCACCACCGCCGTCGGGCGAGACGAAGCCGTACCCCTTGGCAGGCTCGTACCAGCAGACCGTGCCGAGCAGGCCCAGCGGTGTATCGGCGGCCTGGTCGGCCGTGACCCGGACGCGGCGTGCCTGCGGGCCGCGGTCCCCCTCGCCGATCTCGAACTCGACCACCTGCCCCTCCCGGAGCAGCTTCACCGCGTCATCGCCGACGATCTCGGACGCATGCACGTACAGGTCCTCCGCCTCCTGCCCCAGGGCGATGAAACCGAACCCCCGGTCGGCATCGAACCAGCGCACGGTTCCCTCGGTCACGGCTGACTCCTTTTCAAAGCTACGGTCGGTGTTCCCCCAGTGTCCCCGACCAGACTGCGACAAGCGCCCGGCGCCCAACAGTGCGCGCACCGTCGTGGCAAGTACCCGACCGCGACATCCACCGCACCCGGCGGCGCGCCCGACGCGGCATGGGCGTGCGCGAGGTTCATGACACGATGGCGCGGTGTCTCTCGCCCGGGGTGGTGCTGGTCGTCCACGGAGCTCGCCAGGACGGGAGCGACGGGCGGTGGTGACGCCGCTGAGCGTCATTCAGCGTCCGGTGATCGATACCGTGTACTCAAGATGCTTCGCCTTCGGTCCTTTGCGGCTGGGAATTGCGGGGGCAACCGCGATCATGCTGGGCGGATCGTGAACGGAAGGGGGCAGTCGGAATGAGCCTTGGCCAGCAGATCGGCCCGGAGTTCGAGGCCTTCGACTTCACGCATGACACGCGCACCTACGAGGTCTTCCGGGGCGGTTCGGGGCCGGCAGTTCTGGTGCTCCATGAGATCCCGGGCTTGCATCCGGGCGTCATCGACTTCGCCCGTCGGCTCATCTGCGCCGGGTACACCGTGTTCTTGCCGTCCCTGTTCGGTCGGCCCGCGGTACCGGCGACGGGCCGCGAGGTCGCGCGATCGATGCTGCGCGTCTGTGTGGCGCGTGAGTTCACCAAGCTGGCCGATCGCACGAGCCCGGTCGTGGGGTGGCTGCGGGCACTGGCAGCGTCGGCCTACGGCGAGTGTGGCGGGCCGGGGGTCGGTGTGGTCGGGATGTGCTTCACCGGAGGCTTTGCGCTGGCGACGGCGCTTGAGCCCTCGGTCGTCGCCTCCGTGATGAGTCAGCCGGCCATGCCGGGGCCAATCGGGCAGCGTGGCCGTGCCGCCCTTGGTCTGGATCCCGAGGACCTCGCCACGATCACGGCACGAGCCACTGACGACCTGCGCGTGCTCGGGCTCCGGTTCACCAACGACCGGGGTTGCCCGCCGGAGAGGTTCGAGACCCTGCGGGCGTCGCTTGGGGCATCCTTCGAGGGAATCGAGATCGACTCGTCGCCGGGCAACGCTGCTGGTATCGCGCCGTCGGCGCACTCGGTCCTCACGATCTCTCTGGTCGACGAGCCGGGGCATCCGACGAGGGTCGCCCTCGACCGGGTCCTGGCGTTTCTGGCCGAGCAGCTGCGAGGTTGACCCTCCCCTTGCGGCGCTCGTGCCGGCGGGATGACGGCCAGGAAATCCTTCCCTATGGCGCGATCTGCTCGTTCTAGCCATGGCCAGCGAAGTTCGACCGGAACCGTGTCCGCACTGCGGTAATTCCGGATGGCCGCAGCGCATGCTTTCTGCGGCGCTATGGCTCGCATACGGGGATGGGGGGCCCTACTCGTCTGCGGCTCTTGCAGTGGAGATCACGTCCAGGTCGCGCGCGGCATAGCGGTGGTGCTCCCACTCCTCCTCCAGGATGGTGCGAAGGCATGAGAGGACCGTCTCCTCGTAGTCCGGTGTGTGGGGATTCTTCCGAGGCTGCGCGAGGACCTCCGGAGTGGCGGCTGCGAGGAACTCGCGGACGATCGTCTACCGGTCGCCGCGCGCCTCCACGACCTCCGCGAATGACGGCGCCTGGGCGGAGAAGACGTCGTCGTCGTAGGCGTCGCTGTCGTTGTCGTCGTTGGGCAGGCCTGCCGGGTGGTACGGCTGCGCCCGCCCGAGGATGGCCTTGCCGAGCCAGGTGTCGGTTGCCATCACGAGGTGGCGAAGTGTCTGGGCAAACGACCACTCGCCGTCGATGGAGGTGTCGATGGTGCCGGCAGGCATCGCGGTGGCGCGGTCGAGGGTCGCCGCCCAGGTCCGTTCGAGTGCGGCCCACGCGGCGCGCAGGCCCTCAGGATCCTCGGCCGTGCGCAGCTCCCGCCCCGGGAAGCGCCGGTTCAGCTCGGCGTCGACCAAGGGCACAACGTTGACACCGTTGACGAGGAGCCTGCTGTCGCCTTCCAGCAGCCAGGGGGAGTCAATCTCCATTCCGGCGACATCGCTTCCGCGTACGATGACATCTCCCAGGTCGCAGCCCACGAATCGCGATCCCCGCAGACTCCTACCCTTGAAGATCCTGTCCCGTAGGACCTCCGGTTCGCTGGCGCTCATGGGGCAAATCTGCCACAGGGCGCCATCGGACCGTCGCGGCCCGCGGCAGACATCCCAGGTTCTGGTTGTGTCAAGCGGCGGTGTTGAAGTGGTGCTGCCAGGCGGTGTTCTCGTCGTAGAGGGTGCGTTGGCGAAGGCAGCCGTGGAGGATGCCGACCCAGCGGTTTGCGAGCTGGCGCAGTGCGGCTTGGTGGCCGATCTTGCGGGCGCGGAGAGCCTTGTAGTAGGCGCGCGCGCCGGGTGAGCCACGAAGGGAGCAGAACGCCCACTGCTGCAGGGCGTCGCCGAGGC
>NZ_JBJFZS010000032.1:0-53006 GCF_045032595.1 Ornithinimicrobium jinqii | reverse complement strand
TCATCGTGATGCTCCGTTCGAGAGTGCTGTGGAAGGTTCACTCGAAGGATCACGCGGTGACCGCGCCTACATCAGCAGGACACGCTCACCACCGTGGTCGTCGTACACCACTCTGGTGGACTCCACTGGGGTACGGGCACGAAAGAGGCCCCTCCCGGTGACCGGGAAGGGCCTCTGACCTCGGTGGAGGCGAGGGGACTCGAACCCCTAACCCCCTGCTTGCAAAGCAGGTGCGCTACCACTTGCGCCACGCCCCCGAGCTGCCCGAACGACCTCGGGCGGGGTGTTTCAGTTGTCGGCCGCCGGTCTCACTGCCCGGGCGTGTGGACCTCGTCGGTGGCCTCGGCCCACAGGTCGCGCTCGGCCTGGGTGTCCTGCATCTTCTTCACGGCTGCCACCCCGAGGGCGGCGGCGACCAGCATCAACAGGCGCTTCATGACGTCTCCCGGTGGAATCGAGTGTCGACGGCGACGAACTGGGTGGGCCTAACAGGACTTGAACCTGTGACCTCTTCCTTATCAGGGAAGCGCTCTAACCGACTGAGCTATAGGCCCTCCGGCGCGTGGAACACGCGACGCACGAGATTACCAAACCGCTGCGGCCATCCCCAAACCGGCGGGACGCCCGGCGAGGGATGTAGCAGGTGTACTACGGTATGCAGCATGCATGCTCCGGGGGACCTGGCGGTGCGCTGTCGCGGGCTGACGATGGTCTACGGCGACCGCACGGTCCTGGACGGGATCGACCTCGACGTCCCGCGGGGTCAGGTCGTCGCCCTGCTCGGTCCGAACGGGGCAGGCAAGACCACGACCGTGGAGGTGCTGGAGGGGTTCCGCCGACGCAGCAGCGGGACGGTCGAGGTGCTCGGCCTGGACCCGGCCCACGCGCCCGAGGCCTGGCGGTCCCGGGTCGGCGTGGTCCTGCAGAGCTGGCGGGACCACGGACGGTGGCACGTCCACGAGCTGCTCGACGTCGTCGGCGCCTACTACGCGCCCTACGGCACGGACGCGGTCCGTCGTCCGTGGCCGAGCGGGGAGCTTCTGGAGCGGGTCGGCCTGGCCGCCCACGCCGACCAGCGCATCGACCGGCTCTCCGGCGGGCAACGCCGCCGGCTGGACGTGGCCGTGGGGCTGGTCGGACGTCCCGAGCTGCTCTTCCTCGACGAGCCGACGACCGGCCTGGACCCGGAGGGACGCCGGGACGTCCACGACCTCGTCGGCGAGATGGTCGACCTCGACACGACGGTCCTCCTGACCACCCACGACCTCGACGAGGCCGAGCAGGTCGCGGACCGCATCCTTATCCTGGCCGGGGGGTCGATCCTGGCCGACGGGCCTCCGGACGAGCTGCGCCTGGGGCTGTCACGGTCCAACGAGGTGCGCCTGCGCGACCGCGCGACCGGGGAGGTGACCGTGCACGCCACCGCCGACCCCACGGCATACCTGACCGAGGTCCTGGCGACACGGCCGGGGCAGGTGGAGGTGCTGGAGGTCCGACCCGCGTCCCTCGAGGACGCCTACCTGCACGTCGTCCGCCGCGTCGAGGCCGGCGAGGACGTGTCCGACCTGCCCGGGCTGCCGGATGTCGACCGTCACGACCACCTGGGGAGGTCCCGATGAGCGGGAGCACGGCGCCCGCGGTCCTGCGTGCCTCCTGGGCGCAGGCCCGGGTGACGGTGAGGCGCAAGTACCTCAGCCCGACGGGCATCTCGGCGCTCGTGACGCCGGTCATCTTCCTGACCGTCCTGTGGTTCTTCCGGGACAGCCAGATCCGCGGTCTGGTGCCGACGTCGGCGTGGCTGTTCAGCGGCATGCTGACCTTCGGGCTGGTGGCGGGGGCGGTCCTCGGCGTCGCGGCCGACATCCAGGCCGAGCGCGAGGACGGGACGCTGCTGCGCGCCAAGGCGGTGCCGCACGGCATGACCGGGCACCTGCTGGCCAAGCTCGTGGTGGCCCTCGTCGACGCGCTCGTCCCTGTGTTCCCGCTGCTCGGCCTGGCGGCGGTCCTGCTTCCCGAACTGCTGCCGGGCAGCCTGGGCGCCTGGGTGGGCTTCGGGCTCCTCTACCTGCTCGCGACCGCGGCGATGCTGCCGTGGGGCGCTGTCCTCGGCTCGCTCTTCCGGACCGCCGTGGGCGTCGGGGTCGCGGGTCTGGTCGTGTATGCCGTGGCCGCCGTCTCGGGGATCTTGTACCCCCTCACCGCCCTGCCGGGCTGGCTGCAGGTGGTGGGGCAGGCGACCCCGCAGTACTGGATCGGGCTCGGGATGCGCCGGGCGCTGCTCGACCCCTCCGCCGCCTCCCTGGAGGTGGGCGGCACCTGGCGCACCGAGCTCGTGGTCGGCGTGCTGCTGGCCTGGGCCGTCGCGGGGATCGTCCTGGCACCCGTGCTCCTGCGGAGGATGGCGCGCCGGCAGTCGGGCCGGGCCGTCGCCGAGGCACGGGACCGGGTCCTGAGCCGGGGGTACTGAACGGTGGGGACGTCGGCCGACACCGTCCACAACCGGATCGCCATGCTCCGGGCCGAACGAGGGGTGTCCCGCCGGGCCCTGGCCGAGGCGCTGGGGGTGCACTACCAGACGGTGGGCTACCTCGAGCGGGGCGAGTACAGCCCCTCGCTGCACCTGGCGCTGTCGATCGCGGGCTACTTCGAGGTGCCCCTGGAGGTGGTCTTCTCCCTGGAGCCGTTCGAGCGGCTGGGTGGCGGACCGCTCAGGGGCGGGGGGGCTACTCGTCGGACAGGGTGATCTGGGCACCGCCGACGAGCGCGGCGCAGATGTTGTAGAGGAACGCGGTCAGGGTGGCCAGGGCGGTGAGCAGGAAGACGTTGAGCACGCCCAGCACGGCGGCCAGGGACACGACACGACCGAAGCCCAGGTAGTCCATGAGGTCGAAGGACGGCCCGCCGGACTCACCGCTGGTCACCTGGACGAAGAAGTCGCTGATCGTGGAGAAGACGTTCATGCCCGACAGGACGGTCCACAGCACGGCGACCATCACCACCCCGGCGATGCCGAGCGCCACCGAGACCAGGAAGCTGATCTTGAGCACCGACCACGGGTCGACGCGCTGGGCGGTGAGCCGGACCCGTCGAGGACCGCCCCGGCGGGGCGCCTGCCGGGGTGCCGGGGCCGCGTTGCCGCTCGTGCGAGCGGTCCCGCCCCCACCCGGACGAGCACCGGAGGAGCTCCGCCCCGCGGACGCTCCCGCGGCCGAGCCGGACGCCAGTCCGGCGGTGGCGCTCTTGAGGGCACGGGCCTTGCGGGCCGCGAGGTCGCGGCCCTGGGCGGTCCGGGCCAGGGCGCCGTCGCGCATGCTGGCGGCGGCGGACCCGGCGGTCGACCCGGACGCACCCTCGGGCTTCACCCGGTCGTGGACCTGGGTCTCGTCGTCGGACGTGGACGCGCCCGACGAGGCGCCGTGGGTCGTGCTCATGCGTCGTCTCCCGTGTCGGGTGCTGTCGTCTCACCGACCGATGGGCCACCGTCCGGTTCTGACGACGGTACGGCATCGGTGCTCGGCACGACAGTCTCCGCGCCGTCGTCGGGCTCGTCGTCGGGTCCGTCGAGCAGCTCGACGCCCTCGACCGAGACCTCCTCGGCGTTGCGGGCGACGGCCACGATGGAGTCGTTGCGGCCGGGGAGGGCGAAGCGCACGCCGGCGGTGTCCCGACCGGTGATGCGCACCTGGTCGACCGCCGAGCGCACGACGTTGCCGCGCTCCATGACGACGAGCACCTCGTCGCTGTCGTCGACGGTCAGCGCCCCGACGAGGGTGCCGCCCTTCTCCGTCGCCTTGGCGACCTTGATGCCCAGACCGCCGCGCCCCTGGACCCGGTAGTGGGACACGGGCGTGCGTTTGGCCATGCCGGACTCGAAGACGACGAAGACGAAGGGGTCCTCGCCCTCCGGGACCACGGACATCGAGAGGAGGAAGTCGTCGCCGCGGAACTTCATACCGGTCACGCCCGAGGTGGCACGGCCCATGGGCCGCAGCGTCTCGTCGGTGGCGGTGAACCGCACCGACTGGCCCCGCCGCGAGACGAGGAGGACGTCGTCCTCGGCGGAGGCGAGCCCCGCTCCCACGAGCTCGTCGCCGTCGCGCAGGTTGACGGCGATCAGCCCACCGGCGCGCGGGGAGTCGTAGTCGCCGAGCCGGGACTTCTTGACCAGGCCGTTGCGCGTGGCGAGCAGGAGGTAGGGAGCCTGGTCGTAGTCCCGCAGCGGCAGGACCTGCCGGATCTTCTCGTCCGGCTGGAAGGCCATGAGGTTGGCCACGTGCTGGCCGCGCCCGGTGGGCCCGCCCTCCGGGAACTCGTAGGCCTTGGCCCGGTAGACCCGACCCATGTTGGTGAAGAACAGCATCCACTGGTGGGTGCTGGTGATGAAGAAGTGCTCGACGACGTCGTCGGCGCGCAGGGCCGCGCCACGCTTGCCCTTGCCTCCGCGGTTCTGCGGGCGGTACTCCCGCACCGGGGTGCGCTTGACGTAGCCACCACGGGTGATGGTGACGACCACGTCCTCCTCGGGGATGAGGTCCTCCATCGACATGTCGCCCTCGTCGGGCACGATGCGGGTGCGCCGAGCGTCGCCGAAGCGCTCGACCACGCTGGCCAGCTCGTCGCTGATGATCGTGCGCTGGCGCGGCGGGCGCGCGAGGATGTCCTTGTAGTCCTCGATCTGGGCCTGCAGCTCGTCGTGCTGCTCGATGATGCGCTGGCGCTCGAGGGCGGCGAGGCGGCGCAGCTGCATGTCGAGGATCGCGCGCGCCTGGATGTCGTCGATGCCGAGCAGCCCCATGAGGCCGTCCCGGGCGTCGTCGGCGGACGGGCTGCGGCGGATGAGCGCGATGACCTCGTCGAGCATGTCCAGAGCCTTGAGCAGCCCACGGAGCACGTGGATCCGCCGCTCGGCCTCGTCGAGACGGTACTGCGTGCGGCGCACGATGACGTCGACCTGGTGCTCGACCCAGTAGCGGATGAAGGCCGAGATCGGCAGCGTGCGCGGGACGCCGTCGACGAGGGCGAGCATGTTGGCGCTGAAGTTGGCCTGCAGCTGGGTGTGCTTGTAGAGGTTGTTGAGGACGACCTTGGCGACGGCGTCGCGCTTGAGCACGATGACCAGGCGCTGGCCGGTGCGGCCGGAGGTCTCGTCGCGCAGGTCGGCGATCCCGGCCAGCCGCCCCTCGTTGACGAGCTGGGCGATCTTGCGGACCAGGTTGTCCGGGTTGACCTGGTAGGGAAGCTCGGTGACCACCAGGCACTGGCGGCCCTGGATCTCCTCGACCTCGACGACGGCCCGCTGCACGATGGAGCCGCGGCCGGTGCGGTAGGCGTCCTCGACGCCCCGGTGCCCCATGACGAGCGCGCCGGTCGGGAAGTCGGGGCCGGGGATGAGCTCGAGGGTCTTCTCGAGCAGCTCCTCGCGGCTGGCCCCGGGGTGCTCGAGCAGCCACTGCGCGGCGCCGGCGACCTCGCGCAGGTTGTGGGGCGGGATCTGGGTGGCCATGCCGACGGCGATGCCGGCGGATCCGTTGACCAGCAGGTTCGGGAAGCGGGACGGCAGGACCGTCGGCTCCTTGGTCTTGCCGTCGTAGTTGTCGGTGAAGTCGACGGTGCCCTCGTCGATGTCGCGGACCATCTCCATCGCCAGCGGGGCCATGCGGCACTCGGTGTAGCGGGGAGCTGCAGCGCCCTCGTCGCCCGGCGTGCCGAAGTTGCCCTGACCGGTGATGAGCGGGTAGCGCAGCGACCACGGCTGCACCAGGCGCACCATCGCGTCGTAGATCGCGCTGTCGCCGTGGGGGTGGTAGTGGCCCATGACGTCGCCGACGACGCGGGCGCACTTGTTGAAGCCGCGGTCGGGTCGGTAGCCCCCGTCGAACATCGCGTAGACGACGCGGCGGTGCACGGGCTTGAGCCCGTCGCGGACGTCGGGCAGCGCGCGGGACACGATGACGCTCATCGCGTACTCGATGTAGCTGCGCTGCATCTCAGCATTGAGGTCGACCGCCTCGATGCGGTCGGTCTCGCCGGGCGACCGGTCCACGGGCGCCGTCTGCGGGTCCGGGTTCTCGGTCCCCTCGACCTCGCCGTCCACGTCCTGGGGCAGGTCGGGGGTCACGTCGTCGGGGGTCTGCTCGTCAGCCATCGTTTCCCTCGGGTGTGGTCGGTGGGGTCAGGAGGTATGGGGTGCGCGTGCCGGTCGGCCCGGCTAGATGTCCAGGAACCTGACGTCCTTGGCGTTGCGCTGGATGAACCCACGGCGGGACTCGACGTCCTCACCCATGAGGACCGCGAAGATCTCGTCGGCCGCCGCGGCGTCGTCGATCGTCACCTGCAGCAGGACACGGGTCTCCGGATCCATCGTCGTCTCCCACAGCTCCTGGGCGTTCATCTCGCCCAGACCCTTGTAGCGCTGGACGCCGGAGTCCTTGGGGAGCCGGCGACCGTTGGCCAGGCCCTCGCGGATGAGGACGTCGCGCTCGCGGTCGGAGTAGGCGAACTCGTGGTCGGCGTTGGACCACTTCATGCGGTAGAGCGGCGGCTGGGCCAGGTAGACGTAACCGTGCTCGATGAGCGGGCGCATGAACCGGAAGAGCAGCGTGAGCAGCAACGTCCGGATGTGCATGCCGTCGACGTCGGCGTCGGCCATCACCACGATCTTGTGGTAGCGGGCCTTGGTGATGTCGAACTCCTCGCCGATGCCGGTGCCGAAGCCGCTGATCAGCGCCTGCACCTCCAGGTTGGCGAGGACCCGGTCGAGGCGCGCCTTCTCCACGTTGAGGATCTTGCCGCGGATCGGCAGGATCGCCTGGTGGAAGGGGTCGCGACCGGAGACGGCCGAACCGCCGGCCGAGTCCCCCTCGACGATGAACACCTCGGACAGCGCGGGGTCCTTGGACTGGCAGTCCTTGAGCTTGCCGGGCAGGCCCAGGCTCTCCAGCGGGCCCTTGCGCCGGGTGGCGTCGCGCGCCTTCCGGGCGGCGACGCGGGCGTGGGCCGCCTGGACGGCCTTGCCGACGATGGCCCTCCCCTCGCGGGGGTGCGCGTCCAGCCAGGCTCCGAAGCGCTCGGTCATCGCGGCCTGGACGAAGCCCTTGACCTCGGAGTTGCCGAGCTTGGTCTTGGTCTGGCCCTCAAACTGGGGCTCGCCCAGCTTGACCGAGACGACGGCCGTCAGGCCCTCGCGGACGTCGTCACCGGTGAGGTTGTCGTCCTTCTCGCGCAGCAGCTTCGTGGAGCGTGCGAAGTCGTTGACGAGGCGGGTCAGGGAGGCCCGGAAGCCCTCCTCGTGGGTGCCGCCCTCGTAGGTGTTGATCGCGTTGGCGTAGGTGTGCACCGACTCGCTGTAGGCCGCGGTCCACTGCATCGCCACCTCGAGGCTGAGGCTGCGGGCGCCGTCCTCCAGCTCGAAGGCGATGACCTCGTCGTGGATCGGCTCGGCCCGCTTGGACCTGTTGATGTGCTTGACGTAGTCGAGGATGCCGTCGTCGTAGCGGTAGGTGACCGTGCGGTTCTTCACCGCCCGGGTGGCCTCGTCCTCGGTCTCCTCGATGGCCTCGACGTCCTCGTCGGTCTCGACAGGACGCTCGTCGGTGAGCGTGATCGCCAGGCTCTTGTTGAGGAACGCCATCTGCTGCAGACGGATCCGCAGCGTCTCGAAGTCGAACACCGTGGTGTCGAAGATGTCGGTGCTGGGCCAGAACACGATGGTCGTGCCGGTCTCGTCCTGCGGTATCGCCTCGTCCTCGGACAGCGGGGCGACCGGGACGCCCAGCTGGTAGGCCTGCCTGAAGACCCGGCCCTTCTGGCGGACCTCGACCTTGAGCAGGTCCGACAGGGCGTTGACGACCGAGGAACCGACGCCGTGCAGACCGCCGGAGACCTTGTAGCCGCCGCCGCCGAACTTCCCACCGGCGTGCAGGACGGTGAGCACGACCTCCACCGCCGGCCGCTTCTCCACCGGGTGGATGCCCGTCGGGATGCCGCGGCCGTTGTCGACGACCCGGCAGCCGCCGTCGGCGAGCAGGGTGATCTCGATGTGATCGGCATACCCCGCCATCGCCTCGTCCACCGAGTTGTCGACGATCTCGTAGACGAGGTGGTGGAGGCCGCGCTCGCCGGTCGAGCCGATGTACATGCCCGGGCGCTTGCGGACGGCCTCGAGGCCCTCGAGGACCTGGATCGCCGACGCGTCGTAGGCGGGCGCTGTCGCCAGCGACCCGGGGTCCCCTCCCGTGGGTGTCACCTCGGGCAGCTCCGGCATGGCGGGCTCGGCAGGGCTCTGGGGGCCAACCTCAGGCACGGTGCTCCTTGAAGGCGAGGGACGGGACAACATCCCCATGCTACCCGTCGGTCGTCCCTGAACCCGCATTCCACAGGCCTTCTGCGGCCCAATTTCGGCGATCTGGCCGCTCAACCTCCCCCGCTCCCATCCCCACCACGCCACTGGGGTCCGACAGCGCCCACGGGCGGCCGTACGCCAGCCCTTCCAGACGGGTCGTCCGGTGCTCTCCCGCTCCGGCCGGCCGCGCCCGCCGTGCGGCACCGGTGGTCACCCCCTCGGCGCGGGTCTACGGTGGAGGAGAAGGTCGAGCAACGCCACCAGGAGGAGTCGGGATGGGCGACGGCGAGGGTCGCGGCAGGGTCACGAGCACCCAGTGGGGTCTGGTGGCGGGCCTGCTCATCGGGGCCGCGGTGGGGGTGGTCCTGTTCGCCCTCACGAACGAGGTGCTGTGGCTCGTGCTCCCGGGGGTGGGGGTCGCGCTCGGCAGCGGAATCGGCGCCTCCCTCGACAGCCGTCGACGCTAGAGAGCTCTGCGCGGGACGTCGATCGCGGGGGCGGGGATATCGTGAAGCGCGTGGACGAGGAGCTGGAGCCGCTGCACGCCGCGCACGAGGCGCTGGCACGAGCGCGGCGGAGCGCACGGGAGCGGGGTCTGCGACCGGGGTCCCCGGCCGGGGCGGGCCGGCGCCGCGCCATGGAGCCGCAGCACTCGACCACAGACAAGCGTGAGCCGCTCGCGGTCGGGGCCGAGATCGACCGCCTCGTGGCCAGCCGGGGGTGGGACGCCGACGTCCAGGTCGGCTCCGTCGTCGGGCGCTGGTCCGCCATGGTCGGCGAGCAGGTGGCGGCCAACGTCGAGGTCGTCTCGTTCGAGGGAACCGTGCTCACGGTGCGCGCGGTGTCCACGGCCTGGGCGACCCAGATGCGCGTCCTGCTGTCCTCGATCCTGGCCCGGATCGAGCGCGAGGTCGGCCCCGGCGTGGTGACCGAGATCCTCGTCCACGGCCCGGCCGGCCCGTCCTGGCGCCGGGGACCCCTGTCCGCCGGTGGCCGGGGACCAAGAGACACCTACGGCTGAGATCTGAGATCAGCACGCCGCGCGTCCGTTGGTGGGGGTCGGAGCCCTCAGTCGCCTGTGGCCGTGGGGGTGGGGACGACGGAGCCCAGGGTGACCTCCAGCACCCGGGCTGTGCCGAGCAGGTCGGCGGGGACGTCCTCGGGGACGGCAGCCGTGATGAGCACCTGCTCGCAGTCGGCCACGAGCTCGGCCAGCCGTCGCCGCCGACCGCTGTCCAGCTCGGCGAAGACGTCGTCGAGGACCAGCACGGGGTCGGTGCCCAGGTCGTGGCGCAGCAGGTGGAACCCGGCCAGCCGCAACGAGAGGGCCAGGCTCCAGGACTCGCCGTGGCTGGCGTAGCCCTTCGCCGGGAGGTCGCCCAGCGACAGGAGGACGTCGTCCCTGTGCGGGCCGACCAGGGTCACGCCCCGCTCCTGCTCCGCCGCGCGGACCTGCTCGACCGCGTCGAGCAGGGCCTGGACCAGGTCGTCCTGGTCGGGCACCTCTCCGTCGGCGACCCGCGCGGCCACCGGCTCGGGAAGACTCGACCGGTAGGACGCCCCAGCGACCGTCTCGCTGTCGCTGATCGTCCGGTATGCCTCCTGGAGATAGGGCCCGAGGTCCCTCAGCAGCCGCAGGCGCGCATAGAGCAGCGCCCCGCCGATCTGCGCGAGCTGGCCGTCGAAGACCCTCAGCGTGTCCAGCGCCCCGACCCTCGCCTCGTCCAGGCTCTGACCGGGCGCCAGGTTCGGTCCGCCCGACCGCCTCGCTCCGGCCCGCGGCGCACGCCACAGGTGGGCGGCGGAGCGGAGCAGGGCGTTGCGCTGCTTCACCGCCCGGTCGTAGTCGGCCCGCACCCCCGCCCACCGCGGCTGGCGTGCGACCAGCAGGTCGTCGAGGAGACGGCGACGCTCCGCAGGATCCCCCTTGACCAGGGCGAGGTCCTCCGGCGCGAACAGCACCGTGCGCAGGGTTCCGAGCACGTCCCGCTGCCGGGCGACCGGTGAGCGGTTGACCCGTGCCTTGTTGGCCCGGCCGGGGACGATCTCCAGCTCCACCAGGGACTCGTGCCCGTCGTGCACGACGGTGGCGCGCACGACGGCCGACCCCGCACCGGCCCTCACCAGCGGGGCGTCCTGCGCGACGCGGTGGGAGCCCAGCGTGGCCACGTACCCCGCGGCCTCCACGAGGTTGGTCTTCCCCTGCCCGTTGCGACCCAGGAGCACGGTCACGCCCGGCTCGAGGGCGACGGTCGCCGCGGGATAGCTGCGGAAGTCGGTGACCGAGAGCTCTCGCAGGTGCACCGGTGCCCGGGGTCCTGCTCAGCCCGGGTGGGTGTCGCCGCTGCCCGAGGTGGGGCCGGTGCCACCCTCGGTCGCGCCGGAGCCCGAGGACGGACCTGCGTCGTCGGCCACCTCCGCGGGGGACGACCCGCCGTCCTCGCCCGCGCCGACCCGCGTCTCGCCGGGGTCCTGCTCCTTGGGCTCGGCGCCGTGGTGGACCTCGACCTGGCCGTCGTCCTTGCTGCCGGCGTCGTCGAGCATCGTGACCGCGTGCCCGCCGAACTGGCCGCGCAGGGCCGCCACGGCCTGCATCGCGGGCGAGTTCTCCTGCCGGGACGCGAACCGCGAGAAGAGCGCCGCGCTGATCACCGGCATCGGCACCGCCATCTCGATGGCTTCCTCGACCGTCCAGCGGCCCTCGCCCGAGTCGGTGGTGTACTCGCTGACCCCCTCCAGCCCCGGGGTCTCCTCCAACGCCTTGACCAGCAGGTCGAGCAGCCAGGACCGGACCACGGTCCCGCGGGACCAGGCCTGGAAGCATCCCTTGACGTCGGTGACGATGTCCTTGGCGGTGAGGAGCTCGTAGCCCTCGGCATAGGCGTGCATGAGGCCGTACTCGATGCCGTTGTGGACCATCTTGGCGTAGTGGCCGGCGCCCACGGCGCCGGCGTGCACGAACCCCTCCTCGCGCGGCCCCTCGGGCCGCAGCGCGTCGAAGACCGGCATCGCGATCTCCACGTGCTCCGGGCGCCCGCCGCACATCAGCCCGTAGCCGTTCTCCAGCCCCCAGATCCCGCCGGAGACGCCGCAGTCGACATACCCGATCCCGAGGGGGTCGAGGATCGCGTCGAGCTCGACGTCCTCGGTGTACTTGCTGTTGCCTCCCTCGATGACGAGGTCGCCCTCGGAGAGCAGCTCGCCCAGCTCCTCCACGGTCGAGCGCGTCGGGGCACCGTGCGGCACCATGACCCACACCACCCGCGGTGGCTCCAGCTCGGCCACCATCGCCGCGAGGTTGTCGACGTCGCGCAGGTCCTCGTCGAGGTCGAACCCGACGACCTCGTGCCCGGCGTGGCGCAGCCGGTCGCGCATGTTGCCGCCCATCTTGCCCAGGCCGATCATGCCGATCTTCATCTTGCTCGCTCCTCGTCGCGTGGGTGGGGGTATGTCGTGCCCGTGCCTGTCGGTCCGGGGCCGGGGACCGCTCGGACGGCTCAGCCGGCGAACCGCACCGGCATCAGGACGTAGCGGTAGGACTCGTCCGACTCGCCGTCGACCTCTGCCTGCCCGGAGAGCACGGCAGGGCGGGAGGGCTGGGTGAACGCCAGGCGGACGAAGGGCGCGTTGAGGACGCCCAGCCCGTCGAGCAGGAACTGCGGGTTGAACGCAATCTCGATCTCCGGTCCGGTGAGCGTCGCCTCGACGGCCTCGCTGCCCTGGGCGTCGTCGCCGGTGCCGGCCTCGATCGCCACCTGGCCGTCGGTGAAACGCAGCCGCACCGGGGTGTTGCGCTCGGCCACGAGCGCGACGCGGCGTACGGCCTCGATGAGCGCCTGGGTGTCCACGACCGACACCGAGTCGACGCTGCTGGGGAAGATCGAGGTGACCTTGGGGTACTCACCGTCGAGCAGGCGGGTGGTCGTGCGTCGCTGACCCGCCTCGAACCCCACGAGCCCGTCGTTGCGCTGGGCGTCACCGAAGGCGACGTTGACCGAGGCGGCCGCGCCGAGAGCCTTGGCCGTCTCCGAGAGCGTGCGCGCCGGGATGAGCGAGACGTTGCTGGCGTCCGCAGATCCGGGGTTCCAGGTGAACTCGCGCATCGCGAGCCGGTAGCGGTCGGTGGCCAGCATCGTGACCTTCTCCCCGTCGATCTCGACGCGCACGCCGGTGAGGATCGGCAGGGTGTCGCCGCGGTCGGCGGCGATGGAGACCTGGTGCACCGCCTGGGTGAAGACGTCACCGGCCACCGTGCCGCTGGGCTCGGCCTGCGCCGGCAGCTGCGGGTAGTCGGACACGGGCATCTGGATCAGCGAGAACCGGCTGGAGCCGCAGGTCAGCTGGACCTTGGAGCCCTCGGTGGCGACCTCGACCGGCTTCAGGGGCAGGTTGCGGGAGATGTCGGCGAGCAGCTTGCCCAGGACGAGCACCTGGCCGCCCTCGGTGACCTCGGCCTCCACCGTCACGGTCGCCGAGACCTCGTAGTCGTAGGCCGACAGGGTCAGCGTCCCCTGCTCGTCTGCGGTCAGCAGCACGCCGGCCAGGACGGGGACGGGAGGACGGCTGCTCAGGCCACGGACGACCCAGGCCACCGCCTCGGAGAGGACATCGCGCTCGACACGGAACTTCACGACTCTGCGCCTTTCGGCTCACGAAGGAGGACTGGCCCGGGTGCGGCACCGGTGGCGACGCGGGGAGGTGCAGCATGTCACGACAGGTCGTGCAACGTCCACGCGGCCCAGGAGGGTGTGCTCCTCCTGGGCCACTGTGCCACGAGGCGACCGGTGGCGTGGTCGCTCGTCCCCAGGGACGCGGGGCGATATCTCTGCGGTAGAGGGACTCGTCGTCGTCATCGGGGCTGTGGACACTGTGGACAACGGGCTGGACAAGGGTGTGACGTCGCTGGCCCGGTGCCCCGCGCCGGCAGGGGTTCACCCTGTGTACGACCGGTGGACACCTTGGGCGTCCAGCACGACCGGCTGTGCACGGCGAGTCGTCGTCCCCAGGTCGGTCACCTCCGGACCCCTGTTGTCCACAGGCTGACCTGCCCGGATCCGCAGGTCGTGCACACGGCGGTGCACAGGGTCGGGGAACGTTTCAGGCGCGTGGAGGACGGCCGCGAGCGGGGCGGGTGTGACGAAGGTGAACGCTGAGCAACAACACACAGGGTTGTCCACAGGTGTGGACAGCCTGGGGCGGGCGTCAGCGCGCTGAGGCCTTGCGGATGATGCCGGTCAGCTCGGTGATCTGGTCGTAGAGGGCGCGACGTTCGCCGATGAGCTGACGGATCTTGCGCTCGGCGTGCATGACCGTCGTGTGGTCGCGACCGCCGAAGGCCTGGCCGATCTTGGGCAGCGAGAGGTCGGTGAGCTCGCGGCACAGGTACATCGCGATCTGCCGGGCGTTGACCAGGGTCCGCGAGCGCGAGGTGCCGCACAGCTCCTCGCCGCTGATCTGGAAGTAGTCCGAGACCTCGGCCATGATCGTGGTGACCGTGATGGTCGCCGACTCGCCGCTGGGGATGATGTCCTTGAGGACGTGCGCAGCCAGCTCGACGTCCAGCGGCCGGTTGCTGAGCGACGCGAACGCCGTCACCCGGATCAGCGCGCCCTCGAGCTCGCGGATGTTGGTGGTGATCTTGCTCGCAATCAGCTCCAGGACGTCGTCGGGGACCGACATGCCCTCCTGCGCGGCCTTCTTCTGCAGGATCGCGATCCGCGTCTCCAGGTCAGGCGGCTGCACGTCGGTGAGCAGGCCCCACTCGAACCGGCTGCGCAACCGTTCCGCGAAGCCGGAGAGCCGCTTGGGCGGCTGGTCGGAGGTGATCACGACCTGCTTCTCGCTGTTGTGCAGCGTGTTGAAGGTGTGGAAGAACTCCTCGACCGTCTGCTCCTTGCCCTGCAGGAACTGGATGTCGTCGATGAGCAGGAAGTCGACGTTGCGGTAGCGCCGCTGGAAGGCGCCGGCCTTGTCGTCCCGGATCGAGTTGATGAAGTCGTTGGTGAACTCCTCGGAG
Source organism: Ornithinimicrobium jinqii (assembly GCF_045032595.1). Classification (NCBI taxonomy): domain Bacteria; kingdom Bacillati; phylum Actinomycetota; class Actinomycetes; order Micrococcales; family Ornithinimicrobiaceae; genus Ornithinimicrobium; species Ornithinimicrobium jinqii. The sequence goes on along the minus strand of NZ_JBJFZS010000032.1, from coordinate 38,649 downwards.
TTCACGTAGCGCACCCGCACGCCCGGGTACAGCCCGCGTGCGTAGTGGCCGATCGCGTGCAGCAGGTGCGTCTTGCCCAGGCCGGACTCGCCGTAGATGAACAACGGGTTGTAGGCGCGGGCGGGCGCCTCGGCCACCGCGAGGGAGGCCGCGTGCGCGAAGCGGTTGGAGGAGCCGGACACGAAGGTGTCGAAGGTGTACTTCGGGTTCAGCCGCGCGTCCTCGGCGCTCGTGGTCTGCACGGCGCCGGAGGTGAAGCCCGGGTGGTCGCCGCGGGTCGGTGTGTCGGGCCGGTATGCCGTCCGCGCGGAGGGCGGGGCGCCCGTCGGCTCCGGCTCGTCGCCCTCCTCCTCGACCTGACGGCGCAGGTCGTCGTCCACCGTGATCGCCAGCCGCACGTCGTGCCCCAGGATCCCGGTGAGGGCCTCGACGATGGGGGGCCGGAGGGAGGTCTCGAGGACCTCCTTGGTGTGCTGGTAGGGCACGGCCAGCAGCGCGGTGCCGTCGAGGAGCCCGACGAGACGGGTCAGCCGGAGGTAGGCACGGTCGCGGGCGGCGATCCCTCCGGACTCGAGCTGGGTGACGACCTGGTCCCAGGCGGCTGTCGAGTCCAACGGAGGGGGCGCCTGGGCCATCTGGGTGCTGTCCCCTCTTTGGTTCGACCGGCTGGTGATCTGTCCACAGAGTTGTCCACAACCTGTGGACAGATCGGTGGACAACGGAGTCGAAGGCGCGACGCTAACAGGACCACGCCGCCACGGCAAGTGGTCAGAGGAAGATTGTTGCACGGCGCTGGCGTGTCCTGCGTAAGGGCGTGCCGGTGGAGCGCGATGATGGTCGGTTGGCCTGTGACGCCCGCCCCCGGGCGTCGCGTTTGACCCGTGCCACGCGCTCCCGTACCGTGGGACCCGCCGATTTCGGCCGCTTTCGCCTGCCCACGGGTGGGCGCCCGAACGTCGCCACCGAACCCTGGCCGACGCCCCTGCCTGCGCAGTGGGCGGCGACCACCCAGATCCACGGACGCCCTCCGCGGTCGTCCCCGTCATCCGGAGCATCACCATGAGCAAGCGCACCTTCCAGCCCAACAACCGTCGTCGCGCCAAGAAGCACGGCTTCCGCCTGCGCATGCGGACCCGCGCCGGCCGCGCGATCCTCGCGGCCCGTCGTGCCAAGGGCCGCTCCGAGCTCTCCGCCTGAGACCGCAGGCTGCGTCGGCGCTCTGATGCTGCCGCGTCGCCACCGGCTCACCCGCCCGGCCGACTACCGTGCCGTGCTGCGCGGGGGTCGGGACGTGCGACGCCGGAGGGCAGGCACCGACCTGCTCGTCGTGCACGCCGTGCTGACCACCGAACCCACGCTCACGCGTCCGCCGCGCGTGGGTTTCGTCGTGTCCAGGGCGGTCGGCAACTCGGTCGTGCGCCATCGCGTGGTGCGTCGCCTGCGGGCGCTGCTGGCGCCCCGGCTCGCCGCCGTGCCCATGAGCACCGACCTGGTGGTGCGTGCCCAGCCTGCCGCTGCAGCAGCGACCTCGTCCGAGCTGGGCGAGGACCTGGACCGCGCGCTGGAGCAGGTCCTCCGTCCCGCAGGGGGTGGGCGATGACCAGCGGGTCGAGGTCCGGGCCCGCAGCGGGCACCATGCGTGACGTGCACCGCGGTGGCGTCCCGCGTGGCGAGAGACGGAGCACGAGTGCGCTGCCGCTGGTCTGGCTCGTGCAGCTCTACCAGCGCACGATCTCCCCGCTTCTCGGCCCGGTGTGCCGCTACTACCCGTCCTGCTCGGCCTACTCGGTCACCGCGCTCGAGCGCTTCGGACCGCTGCGCGGGCTGTGGCTGACCGTGCGGCGTCTCGGCCGCTGCCACCCGTGGGCGGCCGGCGGGGTCGACCACGTGCCCGCGCAGCCTGCGCCACCCCATACCCACGACGTGCCGGCGGCCCCGGCCACCGGCACGCCGCACCCCCCGGCCAGCGCTGCTCGCCACCTATCCTGAGGACCTCATGACGTTCTTCGACACGATCCTCTTCCCGTTCATCTGGTTCGACTCCGCCATCCTGGTCGGCTTCGAGTGGCTGCTCACCCGGATGGGGATGAGCGACACCAGCGGCTGGACCTGGGTGCTGGCCATCATCGGCCTGGTCGTCACCCTGCGCGCGCTGCTGACGCCGCTGATGATCCGGCAGATCAAGAGCCAGCGACGCCTGCAGATGGTGCAGCCGGAGCTGGCGAAGATCCAGGCCCGGTACAAGGGCAAGAAGGACCAGGCGTCGCAGAAGGCCTTCCAGGAAGAGACCTTCGGGCTCTACCGGGAAGCCGGTGCCAACCCGTTCGGCGCCTGCCTGCCGATCCTCATCCAGATGCCCTTCTTCTTCGCACTCTTCCGCCTGCTCAACAGCGCGCAGTCCGTCTCGGAAGGTCGGTCCGAGCCCCTGGGGCTGTTCACCCGCGAGCTGGCGACGAAGATGGCCGAGTCCGACATCTTCGGCGCAGGACTGACCTCGACCTTCCTGCACGACCAGGACCTGTCTGCCAAGATCCTCTCGGCCGTGCTCATCCTGGTCATGTCGGGCACGCAGTTCATCACCAGCCACCAGCTGATGCGCCAGAACATGTCGCCCGAGGCGCTCAACAGCCCGATGGCGCGGCAGCAGCAGATGCTCATCTACATCCTGCCGATCGTCTTCGCGGTCACGGGCGTCAACTTCCCGATCGCACTGCTCATCTACTGGACCGTGAGCAACTTCTGGACGATGGGCCAGCAGTTCTTCGTGATCCGCAACATGCCGGCCCCGGGCTCGCCGGCGGAGGCGAAGTACCGCGAGCGCATGATCCGCAAGGGCCGAGAGGGAACCGGCATCCAGCTGAAGAACCCCAACCTGCTCTCCGAGCGCGAGAGCGCCGAAGCGGCGACCGAGGCGGCCAAGGCCGGCCAGCGCACCCAGCCGAAGAGCAAGAAGCGCTCCAAGAAACGCTGACCCAGGACGAGGCGCTGCGCCCCTGCACGAACCCCGGCCCGGGCCTGCGGCCTCGACACGACGCCAGCCCGAGCACCAAGAATTCGAGGAGACACCATGAGCACCACCCCCGAGACCACCGCCGAGACCCTGCCCCCCGCCGACGTCGAGCAGGTGCCGAGCCCTGCCGAGCCGGGGACGCCGCTGGGGGAGGACGAGACGGTGCAGACCGCCGAGGCTGCGGGCGACGACGTTGCCGACGACGCTGTCGGTGAGACGGCGATCGAATCAGGCGAGCCGGTCGAGGACGGCGAGGACGAGGAGACGGTGGTGCCGGCCGGCGAGCGGGCCCCCGCGAGGACGGCGGAGCTGGTGCGTGAGGGGGAGATCGCCGCCGACTTCCTCGAGGCGCTGCTGGACATCGCCGACCTCTCCGGCGACCTCGAGGTGGACATCGAGGGCAACCGCGCGGCCGTCGCGATCGTGGACTCCGAGGACGGTGTGGCGCCCCGTCGCCTCGTCGGGCCGGGGGGTCAGGTGCTGGACGCGCTCCAGGAGCTCACCCGGCTGGCGGTGCAGGCGGAGACCGGGGAGCGCAGCCGGCTGATGCTGGACGTCGCCGGCTACCGCGACGACCGTCGGACCGCGCTCGTCACGACGGCGCGCCGCGCCATCGACGAGGTGAAGGAGTCCGGGGTCCGCCAGGAGCTGGAGGCGATGACGGCCTTCGAGCGCAAGGTCGTGCACGACGAGGTGCTCGCTGCCGGACTGCACTCGGAGTCCGAGGGCGTCGAGCCGTCCAGGCACGTCGTGATCCTGCCAGCCTCGTGATCCTGCGTGCGGCCGGCCTGATGCCATGAACGGGCAGGGTCTGGATGCACCGAGCAGGGCACCGGACCCGCCCGAGGAGGCCGAACTGGTGTTCGGCCAGTCGTTGCCGCTGGCCCGGCGGTATGCCGACCTGCTGGCGACGACCGGGATCTCGCACGGCCTCGTGGGCCCGCGGGAGGCGCCCCGCCTGTGGGAGCGCCACCTCGTCAACTGCGCGGTCATGGAGACGCTGGTGCAGCAGGGTGAGCGGGTCGTGGACATCGGTTCGGGAGCGGGGCTCCCCGGGCTCGTGCTCGCGATCGTCCGCCCGGACCTCGACGTCCACCTGGTCGAGCCCCTCCTGCGGCGCACGACCTGGTTGTCGAGAGCCGTGGACGAGCTCGGGCTGGAGAACGTCACGGTGCACCGGGGGCGTGCCGACGAGGTCGACCTCACTGCGCCCGTCGTGACGGCGCGTGCTGTCGCCTCCCTCGACAAGCTCGTGGCCTGGTCGTTCCCGCTGCTGGCGCCCGGCGGCCGGCTCCTGGCGCTCAAGGGCGAGGCTGCGGCGGAGGAGCTGCGCAGCGTCGAGCCCCTGCTGCTGTCGCTCGGAGTGACCCACCACCAGGTGCGCGTCGTCGGGGTCGACCGGGTCAGCGAGCCGGCGCGTGTCGTGGAGATCGTGCGCCCGGACGTCGTCCCGCCCCGGTCCGCTCGTCGGCGAAGCGAGAGCACGTCTGCACGCGCGAGGCGACGAAGCACGACCCGGGAGCGGTGAGGGCCGACGCTGGCTGAGCTCACCGCCCCGGCCCGGCAGCGGAGGGGCGACCGCCAGACCGAGCACCGGCGGCGAATCGCCGGTGGGGCCTTTGGTCGGGGCCCGGCGATCAGCGATGATGGTCCCCTGATGACGATGACTGACCATGGCGTGCTCGGGTGGCCTGCCCGAGGCACCGGTGCCGATCCCCGCGAGCTCGACCGGTTTAGTACCACCAGCCCCCTGGGGTGGCCGTCATCGCCGGAGCGTGCGCGGTCGCGGCCGACCGCGCGCAACGGGTCCGGCGGCCAGACGTCCCTGCAGGGGGACATCGATGTTTCACGGGAAACAGGTCCGGCCTCGATCTCGAACCTCGGTGCTGGGGTGACGGCCTCGACGGTTTCACGGGAAACCACGGCAGCACCGCCCGAGGCCCCCCGGCACCTCTGGTCGGGAACCCGCATCATGACCGTCGCCAACCAGAAGGGCGGGGTCGGCAAGACCACCTCGGCGGTGAACCTCGCGGCCGCCATGGCGGAGGCGGGGCTGCGGGTGCTCGTCCTCGACATGGACCCCCAGGGCAACGCCAGCACCGCGCTGAGCATCGACCACCGGAGCGGGACGCCGGGCATCTACGACGTCCTCATCGACGGCATGCCGCTCGCCGACGTCGTGCAGGAGTGCCCCCAGCTGCCGGGCCTGCTCTGTGCACCCGCCACCATCGACCTCGCCGGGGCGGAGATCGAGCTGGTCCCGCTGGTCGCCAGGGAGAACCGGCTGCGCCGGGCACTCACCGCCTACCTCGACGCGCAGACCGGTGCCGAGGAGATCGACCTGGTGCTGATCGACTGCCCGCCCAGCCTGGGTCTGCTCACCGTCAACGCCTTTGTGGCGGCTCGGGAGGTCCTCATCCCGATCCAGTGCGAGTACTACGCGCTCGAGGGGCTCAGTCAGCTCCTCAAGAACGTGGAGCTGATCCAGCTGCACCTCAATGCCGACCTGCAGGTCTCCACGATCCTGCTCACGATGTTCGATGCCCGGACGCGGCTGGCGGCTGACGTCGCCGGTCAGGTCCGTGAGCACTTCGGCCCGAGGGTCCTCAGAGCCGCGATCCCACGGTCGGTGCGGATCAGCGAGGCTCCGAGTCACGGAGAGACCGTCATCACCTACGACCCCGCGAGCACCGGGGCCCTGTCCTATCTGGAAGCCGCCGCAGAGATGCGGGAGCAGGAGGTTCGAGCATGAGCGAGCGACGTCGAGGACTCGGCAAGGGTCTGGGAGCCCTCATACCGACCGCAGCACCAGGAGGTGACCGGCCCTCGGACGTGTTCTTCCCACGCGCGGTACCCACGGACGGTTTCACGGGAAACGGCCCACGAGGCACCTGGGGCGCTGACGACGCTGCGACAGAGGGGGTCCACGCCAAACCAGGGAGTTCCTTCTTTCCCGGGCCAGACGGTGACGGTGTGACCCTGGCCCCGGTCCCGGGGGCGCAGTACGCGGAGATCCCGATCGACTCCATCCGGGCCAACCCCCGTCAGCCGCGCCAGGTCTTCGACGAGGACGACCTGGCCGAGCTGGTGGCCAGCATCCGAGAAGTAGGGGTGCTGCAGCCCATCGTGGTGCGGCCGGTGACCGACTCCTCCGACGAGGAGGTTTTCGAGCTCGTCATGGGTGAGCGGCGCCTGCGCGCGACCCGGGAGGCTGGGCGGACGAGCATCCCGGCGATCGTCCGCCTGACCGAGGACCAGCACATGCTCCGGGACGCCCTGCTGGAGAACCTGCACCGGGCGCAGCTCAACCCGCTGGAGGAGGCCGCCGCCTACCAGCAGCTTCTCGACGACTTCGGATGCACCCACGAGGAGCTTGCCGGGCGGGTCGGGCGCTCCCGCCCCCAGATCTCCAACACGCTCCGCCTGCTGCGTCTGCCTCCGCTGGTCCAGCGACGCCTGGCGTCCGGGGTGCTCACGGCCGGCCACGCGCGCGCGCTGCTGGGCCTCGGGGACGGCGCAGCCATGGAACGGCTGGCCCAGCGGATCGTCGCCGAAGGGCTCTCGGTCCGCTCCGTCGAGGAGATCGTCGTCCTGGGTGGTGACACGGCGCCGTCGCCGCGGCGTGCGGCGCAGCGCAGCGCGCCGACCCCCGAGATGCAGCAGGCGGCGGAGTCGCTGTCGGCGCGGCTGGAGACCCGTGTGCAGGTGGTCATGGGTCGCCGCAAGGGCAAGATCACCGTGGACTTCGCTGGTCCCGACGACCTCGAACGGATCCTCGCGGCCCTGGCGCACGACTGACCTGCACGCACTGTTCTCCACAGAAACCGCGACAGCCGTCCACAGGGTTGTGGACAACCCGTGTGGACGGCTGTGGACGGAGCGGGGTCAGCCTGTGAACTGCGACATCTCCTGCGCCAGCTTCTTCTTCGGCAGTGCGCCGACGATGGTCTTGACGACCTGACCGCCCTGGTAGACGTTCATCGTCGGGATGCCGGTGATGCCGTACTGGCGGGTGATCTCCGGGTTCTCGTCGGTGTTCAGCTTGGCGATCGTGAGCTTGTCGCCCCACTCCTTCGAGAGCTCCTCGAGGATGGGGGCGATCATCTTGCAGGGGCCGCACCAGGGGGCCCAGAAGTCGACGAGCACAGGGCCGTCGTGCTGGAGCACGTCCTCGGTGAAGGTGGCGTCGGAGGTCTTGATGATGGCCATGGGATGTCCTTCGGTCAGGGGTGGGAGATCGGTCGGGCGTCGAGGAGGGCCGACGAGTCTGCGGTGTCGTCGAGCGCGGCGAGGTAGCGTTCGGCGTCCAGGGCGGCGGAGCAGCCGGTCCCTGCCGCGGTGATGGCCTGTCGGTAGGTGTGGTCCACGAGGTCGCCGCAGGCGAAGACGCCCTGAAGGCTCGTGCCGGTCCCGGCGCCCTGGGTGAGGACGTAGCCCTCGTCGTCGAGGTCGACCTGGCCGACGACCAGCTCGTTGCGCGGGTCGTGCCCGATCGCCACGAACAGACCGTTCGTCTCTACCTCGCTGATCTCCCCGGAAATGGTGTCCCGCAACGTGATCGAGGTCAGTTTGGGACGCCCGTTGAGGGCTGTGACCGCAGTGTTCCAGCGGAAGCTGATCTTGGGGTCGTTGGCTGCCCGCTCGGCCATGATCTTGCTGGCGCGCAGCTCGCCGCGACGGTGCACCACGGTCACCGTCCTGGCGAAGCGGGTCAGGAAGGTGGCCTCCTCCATGGCGGAGTCGCCACCGCCGACGACCACGATGTCCTGGTCCCGGAAGAAGGCTCCGTCGCAGGTCGCGCACCAGGACACGCCGTGCCCCGAGAGCTCCTGCTCCTCCGGCAGACCGAGCTGTCGGTAGGCCGAACCCGTCGCCAGGATCACCGACCTCGCGCGGTGGACGGTGCCCTCGCCGTCGGTGACCAGCTTGACCGGCCCGGTCAGGTCGACGCTGACGACGTCGTCACGCACGAGCTCGGCACCGAAGCGCTCGGCCTGCTCCCGCATGTTCATCATCAGCTCGGGTCCCATGATGCCGTCGGCGAACCCTGGGAAGTTCTCCACCTCGGTGGTGTTCATCAGCGCGCCGCCGGCCGTGACCGAACCCTCGAAGACCAGGGGGGACAGGTTCGCGCGAGCGGTGTAGATCGCGGCCGTGTAGCCGGCCGGCCCCGAACCGATGACGATGACCTCGCGGACGGAGTCGTCGGTGTGGCTGGGAGCTGGCATGGTGTCCGGCAGCGTGATGGGCAGGGAGCTCATGGGGTCCTTCCTGGACGCGCGGAGGCCGGGGACGCGGCCCACGGGCGGTGAAGACGGGATGTTCTCGGAACCGATCCTAGGCGGCGCTTGTTCCCGGTCCAGACTCAGGGCAGGACGGGCACGGATGCGATGGGCGTCGTCTCGGCGCCCGAGGTGCACGCCCACGGCATGAGGTAGGCGGTGGCGACCGCACCGTCGTGCGCGACAGCCAGGAGGACCACCACCGGTCCGTCGGCCAGCTCGGCCCGGGCAGCGGAGCGCTGGGACCAGAGCCCCGCGGCACCGGTCGCGTCCCAGCACCTTCCTGCCTGAGCCGGGGTCAGGACGGACTCCGGCTCGGTGGCGTCCTGCCCTGCCGCCGCCGTCGTCTCGGTGTGGATGCGGGTACCGAAGGTCGTGACGTCGACCGTCCCCAGCGGGGCGAGGAGCACCAGCTCTTCGGGCGCCGTCAGCAGGCTCGCCTCCTCGGTCGCGGCGGCGGAGTCCCCACCTGCGGCGTCCGCCATGTCCCCGGCAGCGGCAGCACGGTCCGCGTCCTGGACCGCCTCGCCCGACGGGTACTGGGCCGCGCTGCCCGCACCGACGCCATCCGGTCCGAGCGGAAGCTGGGACAGGGCGACGGTGGTGATGGCCAGGCCGGCCGCCGCCGCGCCCAGCAGCGTGAGCGTGCGGCCGGGGCGACGCCGAGAGTGCTCGGCCGCGAGGTCGATGACGCCGGCGCTCCCAGCCCCGCCGTGGCGGGCATGATGGGCCTGCTCGACAGCGAGACGCAGCTCGATCCGGTGGACCAGGTCCTCCGGCATCGGCCCGGGGTCGGGCAGGGTGGACAGGAGGTCGCGCATCCCCGTGGGGTCCGGGTCCTGACCGGCAGCGTCGTGCTCCGGTCGTCGACCGGGGGTGTCGCTGGTCGTCACAGGCGGACCTCCTTCGAGGGGGCGGAGCGCGCATGGTGGCGCCAGACGTCGTGCCGCGCCGGAGTCGGCGCCAGCCTGCGGACCGGGGGCGGTCCACTCGGGTACGACGTCCGGGAGGGGCGCAGGGTTCCCGTCCGGCGACACGGGCGGGTCACGGCGGGTCCTCCCCGGCGGCTCCACCCACGGTGAGGATCCGGGCCATCGCCTCACGGCCGCGGGAGCAGCGTGACTTCACCGTGCCCTCCGCCACGTCGAGCACCCGGGCGGCCTCGGCGATGCTGAGCCCGTGCATGTCCACGAGCGTCAGGGCCAGGCGCTGCCCCTCCGGCAGGCGGGCCAGCGCTGCCTGCACGTCCAGGCGGACGTCGACGGAGTGGTGGCGGTCGTGGGGGTCCATCGGGTCGAGGTCGGTGATGTCGGAGGTGGGCCGGACGCGCCGCAGACGGTCGAGGCAGGCGTTGACGGTGATGCGGTGCAGCCAGGTCGTGACCTGTGAGTCCCCACGGAAGGAGTCAGCCCGGCGGAAGGCGTTGAGGAAGGCGTCCTGCACGGCGTCCGAGGCGAGCTCGGGGTCGCGGGTGGTGCGCAGCGCCAGCGCCCACATCCGGTCACGGTGCCGACGGAAGATCTCTCCGAAGGCGTCCAGGTCTCCTGCGGCATGACGGCGCAGCAGCGTGGCGTCGTCGACGTCCGACATCTCCTGCACCGCTGCCATGCCCCCTCGGTCCCGCCCGGTCGACCGACGGTCAGCCGACCGTGATCTCCCGGACGCTGACGACCTCACCGTCCGGTGAGGTCCAGGCCCGGGTGAACCACACGATGAGATAGCGGCCGGTGACCGGCTCGTCCGGGGTGACCGTCCAGGTCTCCGTGGCGCTGTCTGCCGAGCCAAGCTGGGTCGCGCCGTCGAGACCGACCTGGTCGGAGAGGTAGACGGCGCCACCGACGTCGCCCTCGCCCAGCTGCACGGCCACCTCGGAGACGGTGGCCCCCTCGCCGAGGTCGAGCACGAGCCCGGTGCCCGTCTTGAGCCCGCCCCACCCGGTGGAGAGGTAGGTGTGGGAGGTCCAGGCGGTGTCGGGGTCACCGTCGACCGCCAGGGGGGTCAGGTCGTTGTTCTCGTCGCCGTCCCCCTGCGGGTCGAAGGAGGTGATGCCGAGCACAGCGGTCGCTCCGTCGCCGTCCGCGGCCGGTGCGTCCGGGCTGCTGGGCTCCGGGGCGCTGGTGGCCCCCCCGGTCTCGCTGGTGCTGTCCTCACCGGTCGCGTCGTCGCCCGCCGTGGCGGAGGACCCGTCGGTCGGTGCCGACACCCCCGGGCTGCCGTCCGCGCCGCCAGGGTCGTCGCCCCCCGTCAGTCCTCGCAGCGCGCTCCAGCCCAGGACCACGGCCACTCCGAGCAGGCCAAGGAGCACCAGCATCACAACGGCGGTCTGGGCGCCCGTGCCCCGCTCCTCCGCGAGCCCCTGACCTGCAGTGACGCCGCCGCCGCCGCCCGCGCCGCCGCCCGTCCCCGGACCGGCCGTGACGGGCTCCGCTCCCGGACGAGCCGGCCGGGACGAGGGCCGATCACCGGTGCTGTGCACGCCGAGGAGGTCAGCGGTGGTGGGGCGGGTGCGAGCGTCAGCCCGGTCGTCCGTGGGGCCCGATCCCGGCCGGACACCCGCGAGCGGGTCGGTCTGGGGGACCCCGTCCCGGGGGGGACGCGGCACCACGGTGGTCCGGTCGGGGTCGGCGTGGGACCCGGTCCCGGAAACGCCCACGACGTCCTCGCGCCCGGTGTCGGCCGGGTGCTCGGTGTCGGCCGGGTGCGCGGCGATGGCCGCGGCGCTCGCCCCCGCATGGGCCGACAGGGCACCGGTGGTGGCCTCGTCCGGCGCTGCCGTGCGGGGGGCCGCCAGCGAGGCTGGACGGGTGGAGCGCACCATCTCCGAGGACCAGGGGGCCAGCTGACGGGCGACCTCACCCGGGGTATGGGGTGCGACGCCGGAGTCCGCGTCGGCGGCTGGGCCGTCCACCGCCCGGCACAGGGCGTCAAGATCGCCGGGGACCCCGCCGACGAGCTCGGACGGTGCCGGCAGCGAGCCGTCGTAGAGGCGGTGCGCGGACCGCAGGCCCGGCAGCTCCTCGCCCGGCCAGCGTCCGGTGAGCCCGGTGTAGAGCAGCGACACCAGGTCGGCGGTGTCGATGAGCGAGGCCTCGACCGCGGTGACGTCGTCCGTGCCCTCGAGGGCGGAGGCCACGCCCACCCCGGAGATCTTGACGGTGCCGTCGCTGGTGCGCAGCACCGAGTGCGGGTTGAGGTAGAGGTGGTGCAGCCCCCGTCGGCGCGCCGACTCCAGGCCTGCTGCGGCCTCACCGACGATCCGGCGGGCCTCCTCGGCTGGCAGCGGTCCCTCGGAGACGAGGGAGGCCAGAGACTCGGCCTCGCTCAGGCCCTCCTCGACGATCCAGCACAGCCCTTCCTCCTGACCGACGTCCAGGACCCGGACCAGCCGCGGGTCGTCGACGGCGGCCACCCGCCGGGCCCCGTCGATCACCGCCTGCGCGACCTGCGCGTTGTCGCCGGTCGACGGCAGCACGGTGACGGCGACGAGGCGGCCGAGCGTGACGTCGCGGGCCGACCAGTAGTCCAGGGTGCCGCCCTCGCGCCGGGCGAGAAGCTCGTCGAGCGCATAGCGCTCGCCCAGGCGGGTGCCCACCTCCAGCCGGTCCATCTCGCGGTCCTTCCCACTGCCGTCGCGCCCCGTCCGGGCGTCGTCCCACCCTAGTGTGCCCTCCTCGGGTCCCCCGGCCCCCTGCGCAACGCGTGGCGCGCCGTCCTCCGGCGCCGGGACCGCCGCGGCGAGCGCCCGGCCACCCGGGAGCCGGCGCAGCAGCGGGGCGGCTGCCTCCGCCAGCTCGGCGACCCCCAGACGGTGGGCGAGCACGGCATACCCGAGGAGGTAGAGCAGCCCGCACAGCGCCACGGTCAGCACCGAACCCAGCCACGCACCGACCTGGGCGTCCTCCTGCGAGAGCGCAGCGCCGGGGAGCAGGGCGAGGAGGACGAGGACGGGGACGGCGGCCACCACCGCCGCCAGCGCCGCCCGGCCGAGCGTCACGACCACGCCGCGCAGGTCGATACCGGGCAGACGGCGGCGCACGGCGCGGAGGGCCAGCACCGCCGCGGTCGTCTGGCCCAGCGCCTGGCCGACCGCGACGAGGAGCGCCGCGCGCGAGGGCGGCTGGGTGAGCGTCACCGCCAGCACCAGCACGAGCACGGTGGTGATGGCGATCTGGAAGCCGAAGGGGGTCCGGGCGTCCTCGAAGGAGTAGAAGACACGGGCGCACAGCAGGTAGAGGCCGTAGGGCACCAGGCCGAGGGAGAGGACCATGAGGATCGGCGCCATCGCCTGGGGGTCGGCGTTGCGCGGGAAGATGATCCGGACCACGTAGGGGGCGAAGAGGACCATCGCCAGCGAGACCGGCACCATCGCGGTGGCGAGCAGACGCAGCCCGCGGGCCGTGTGCTGGGCCATCCCGGACAGGTCGTGCTCGGCCGCGGCGCGGGACAGGACCGGGTAGATCGCGGTGAGGAGAGAGAGCGCGATGAGGGAGTGCGGGAGGATGAAGATGAGGTAGGCGTTGTCGTAGGCGGCTCGTGCCGGGAAGCTCTCGCCGGTCTCGCGACCTCGCACGACCACCCAGGCCAGCAGGTTGAAGACGAGCAGCAGCCCGGCCTGGCTCAGCGCGATGTCCGCGATCGACCACCCGGCCATCCGCGAGGCCGAGCCGAGGCCGACGCCACGGAACCCCCACCGCGGGGCCCAGCGGAAGCCGGTGCGGCGGACCGCGGGCACCAGCACGACCGCCTGCACCACGATCCCGAGGGTGGCGGACCCGGCCAACAGCCAGATCATCGCGGGCGTCCACTCCTGCAGCCCGATCCGCCCGGCCTCCGGGTAGAGGCGCATGAACAGCAGGATCCCGCTGATCGCCACGACGTTGGCCAGGGCCGGCGACCACATGAACGCCGCGAACCGGTGGTGCGCCGCCAGGACCTGCCCGAGCAGCGTGTGCACCCCGTAGAAGAGGACCTGCGGCACGCACAGGTAGGCGAACATGATCGTCAGGGTGAGCTCGGGGCTACCCCACGGCATGCTGAGGTTGTAGAGCTTGGTGATGAGCGGGGTGGCGGCGACGAACAGCACCGTGCCCCCGACCAGGACGGCGAGCGCCAGGGTGAGCAGGCGGTCGGTGTAGTCCTTGCCCTCCTCGCCCCGCACCATCGCCCGCATGAGCTGGGGGAGCAGGACCACGTTGAGCACCCCGGCGGCCAGCAGCACGTAGATGGTGTTGGGCAGGGTGTTGGCCGCCTGCCAGATGTCCAGGGCCGGGTTGCCCAGCCCGATGGCGGCCACGAGCAGCGAGACCCTCAGCAGGCCGAGGGCCCGCGACACCAGCGTCCCGGAGGCCATCACCAGGCTCGAGGAGGCGAGCGAGGCGGAGGACGAGCCGGTCACGACGGGCCCCCCGGGACGGTCGGGCGGGCTGCCGCGGCGGCTGCTGCGGCCGCCCGTGGCGTGGCGCGCAGGGCACGGGCGATACCGAGGACGAGGATGACCCCGCCGACCCCGCCGAGCACCCAGTAGATCCACACACCGGTGGGCTGCACGCGCACGGTGACCTCGGCGTCGTCGCCCAGCGAGCTGCCGTTGGGTGCAGTGAGGTACGCGGCGATGGTCGTCTCCCCGCGGCGCAGGGCGCGGGCCGTGAACGAGAGCGTCGCCCGGCTCTGCGCCCCCACCGACACCGGGTCCGGCTGCTCGATGACCTGCAGGAGGGTGCTGTCGGGCACCAGCTCGACCTGCAGCTGCTCCACCGCGACGGGCAGGTCGTTGACGACGGTCACCGTGATGATCCCCTGGTCGGACAAGAAGTTGATGGTGCTGGGGTTGATGTGGACCTGGGAGCGCACGGCGCCGGTGAGGGTGCGCAGGCCGCGCCAGAGGGAGTCCCAGTCGTCCGGGGCGGCGCGCCACCGCGTCGACCACAGCGACCGCAGCACGGGCTCCCAGGACTGCGGCGCGCCGTCCTCCTCGAGCACCTGGGACAGGCCGGCGAGGTCGACGGCGAGCCGGTCGAGGCTGCGGACCCGGTCGGGGGTCAGCGGGCTCGGGGCCGGGTCCAGCAGGACGGCTGCGTCGCCCAGCACCTCCGGGTCGGGCGCGGTCCCGGTGAGCTCGTGGCGGTGGGTGCCGGCCTGCGCCTGCGTGAGCAGGGCCGACGCGTGGACCGTGTCCAGCCACGGCGCGCCGACCAGGCCGTCGCTCACCTCGGCGAGCACCTCCTCGGGCACCACGGTGCCGCGGGGTGGCGCGAGGAGCAGGGAGCGGGACGTCCCGGGATCCTCCAGGTATGCCGTGAGGGTGTCTGCCAGGAGGTGCTGCGCGACCGCGCCCGCGCCGCGTCGGGCGGCGGCCTGGTCCGCCCCGGCCAGCAGGGCACCCGCCCGGGAGTCGGCGGCGAGAGCGGTGACCCCCGCCGGGGCCGTCAGCGGGACGGCCGCGTGGTCCACCGGCTCGGCCGAGGAGCCCGAGACCGACTCCCGGGGCAGGAGCACCGCTGCCGCCCCCTCGGGAGTGCCCTCGCGCGCCGACCAGAGCTTGTCGACCGCGGTGACGTCGCGGACGGACGGGGCGGCGAGCGCCGGCCAGACGACGTCGTCGCGCCCTCGGGACGTCAGTCGTCGGACCTGCGCAGTGGCGTCCTCGGGCAGCGTCCCCAGCAGGTCCTGGGTGCGGGTGGCCTGGGCGTCGGGCCGACCCGTGGCACCGACCTCGAGGAGGGCCGCGACGTCCGCGTCGCCGGCCGGCAGCCACCACAGCTGGTCGTCCTCGACGCGGGCCAGCCGCCCTGCCAGCTCCACGAGCGCGGCGTCGAGCCGCTGGTCGGTGACCACCGCCGTCCCGTCGCCCTCGGGTTCGGTGCCCGGGGCGGGTGCCGGCACGGACGGGGGGTCCACGGTCTCCTGCGCGTCCTCGACCGGGCCCTCGCCGCCCCCGGTCTCCTGTCCGTCCTCCCCCGCGCCCTCTTCCTCGCCCGTCCCGTCAACGCCCGTGCCCTCCCCGTCGGGGCCGCGGAGCTCGGCGGGCCCGGGGCCGGGGCTGAGAAGCGCGGGGTCGACCAGCCACGTCACGTCCGGCAGCGGGGACAGGCCCGCCAGCCAGGCCCGGGCCGGGGACCCCGGCCCGGTCGCGGCGTACCAGGCCTGGCGCCGCACCGTGGGATCCGGGTCGGACAGGGCCGGGTCCGCCGGCAGGGTCAGAGGCACCACCCACGCCAGGTCGAGCGGTTCGCGGACCAGGTCGTCGCCGACGGTCAGCACGGTGCGCAGGGTGACCAGCTCGACGCCCTCGGCGCTGGTGCCGTCGGCGTCCTCCTCCTGCGCACGCAGCTCCACCGCCAGCGCCGTCGCTCCGTCCTGCACAGGGTCCAGGACGTTCTCGGGGACGCTGACGGTGAACGGGATGGCCGCCCCGGGGGCCACGACCGGCCCGACCTCGTCGTCCCCGAGCACCCGGTCCGTCGCCCGCGCGTCGGTCCCCCCGACCCACGCGGAGACGTCCGCCCGGCTGCGCAGGGGAGCCCACGCCGCGCGCAGGTCCACGGTGCTCAGCCGCCGGACGCGGTCGCCGTCGTTGACCACCCGCCCCCGGAGGACGACCGGCTCGCCCGGTCGGGCGACGGTCGGGTCGACGTCGTCGAGCAGGATGCGCAGACCAGGTCCGTCCTCCGTCTCCGGGGTCACCGGGTCCGCGCTGACCACGGGAGCGGAGGGGTATGCCGTGAGGGGCGTGGGGAGGGCCGCGCCGGCGGGCACGCCGGCGGTCACGACCAGGGTCATCGCGGCCAGCGCAGCGGCCGCCCGCGCCCGGGACCGGTCCGCCCACGCTCGACGGCGGGCTGCGGGACTCACGGCGAGCTCAGGCGCTCCGGGTCAGTCGCTGCCAGGCCTCACGGGCGATGCGGCGCTCGTTGGGGAAGGTCAGCTTGCGGTGGACCTCGTCGAGCGGGACCCAGATGGCGTCGATCGCCTCCTGGTCCGGGTCGTTGTCCACCGTCAGGTCGCCGCCGGTCGCCTCGAGCAGGTAGTGGTGCACCATCTTGTGGATGCGGTGCGAGGGGGTGGTGAACCAGTACTCGATCGTGCCGAGCGTGATGAGGACCCGCCCCTCGATGCCGGTCTCCTCCGCCACCTCGCGCTCTGCCGTCTGCACGAGGGTCTCGCCCGGCTCCACGTGGCCCTTGGGCAGGCACCACTCGACCCTGCCCAGGCGGTTGCGCCGGGCGATGATGGCGATCCGGGCCCGGCCCTCGTACACGTCGATGACCACTCCCCCCGCGGACGTCTCGCTCACCGACGGCAGTCGTCGCGCGGACGGCTGGTGTCGTGAGGCGGTCGTCATCCACCCACTGTAACCAGTGAGACTGCGGTCACGACCGATGTGCCGCGCCTGCCGCAACATCCGAGCGGGAGCCGGACCGGGCCTCTGGCATCGCCACGCGGGTGGCGGCCCGGGTCGCCTACCCTGGAGGGCGATGCCCACTCCCACCTCGACCGACGCCGCCCTGCTCCTGCGGGCCATGCACCACCTGACCCCGACGCTGCCGCTGCTGACCGATCTCGGGGAGCGTTTCGGCACGGCGGGCCACCAGGTCGCGCTGGTCGGCGGACCCGTCCGCGACGCCTTCCTCGGCCGCCCGTCCCCTGACCTCGACCTGACCACCTCGGCCTCGCCGGAGCAGATCGAGGAGGTCCTCGCCGGGTGGGCCGACACCACCTGGGACGTCGGGCGGGAGTTCGGCACCATCGGGGCCCGTCGTGGGGACGACGTCCTGGAGATCACCACCTACCGGGCCGACGCCTACGACGCCGAGTCGCGCAAGCCGGTCGTCGCCTTCGGCGACAACCTCGAGGACGACCTGGTCCGGCGCGACTTCACGGTCAACGCGATGGCGCTGCGGCTGCCCGAGCTCCTCTTCGTCGACCCTCACGACGGCCTCGCCGACCTCGCTGCCCTGCGTCTGCGCACACCGCATACCCCCGAGGTGTCCTTCAGCGACGACCCGCTGCGCATGATGCGGGCGGCCCGCTTCGTGGCCCAGCTCGGCCTCGTCCCGGCCCCCGAGGTCGTCGCCGCCATGACCGACATGGCCGGACGCCTGGAGATCATCTCCGCCGAGAGGGTCCGCGACGAGCTCGTCAAGCTGCTCCTCGCCCCCGACCCGCGGGCCGGGCTGGAGATGCTCGTGGAGACCGAGCTGGCCGAGCAGATGCTGCCCGAGCTCCCGGCGCTGCAGCTGGAGGTCGACGAGCACCACCGGCACAAGGACGTCTACGAGCACAGCCTCACGGTCCTGGAGCAGGCGATCGCCCTCGAGGACGCGCCGGGCGCCGAGGGCGAGGACGCCGTCCCCGGACCCGACCTGGTGCTGCGGCTGGCGGCCCTCCTGCACGACATCGGCAAGCCGGCGACCCGCCGGTTCGAGCCCGATGGCGGCGTCAGCTTCCACCACCACGAGATCGTCGGTGCCAAGCTCACCCGTGCCCGCCTGCGGGCGCTGCGCTTCGACAAGGAGACGGTCCGGTCCGTCTCCCGCCTCGTCGAGCTGCACCTCCGCTTCCACGGCTACGGCTCGGGGGAGTGGACCGACTCGGCCGTGCGTCGCTACATCACCGACGCCGGTCCGCTGCTCGGCCGCCTCCACCGGCTCACGCGCTCGGACAGCACCACGCGCAACCGGCGCAAGGCGGCGCGGCTCGCAGCGACCTACGACGACCTCGAGACGAGGATCACGCGGCTGCGCTCGCAGGAGGAGCTGCGTGCAGTCCGGCCCGAGCTCGACGGCAACCAGATCGCCGAGGCGCTCGGCATCACCCCCGGGCCGGTGCTGGGGCGCGCCTACAAGCACCTCCTGGCCGTCCGGCTGGACCAGGGCCCGCTCGGCGAGGAGGGTGCCCGGGCCGCCCTCCTGCAGTGGTGGGCCGACCAGCCGGAGTCCGTGACCCAGCCGGAGGCCGTGACCCAGCTGGAGTCCGAGGATGGATAGCAGACCGCTCACGCGCGCGGAGTACCGCTCCCAGGCCGGGGTGAGGGCCCGGCACACGCAGCGTCTGTCGCTGGCCCACCGGCTGCTCTCCCTGCCGTGGCTCACCCTGGTGCTCGCAGCCCTGGTCGTCGCGGCCGGCACGGATCTCCTCCGCCCCGACCGGTATGCCGCCACCGCCACCCTCGAGGCCAGCACCGACCGCGGCGCGGAGGTGGCCGCGGTCTCGCTGAGCCGCACCGACCTCTCCGACCGGGTCGAGCAGGAGGTCGAGCTGGACGAGCAGTGGGCCGGGCGGATCCGCGCCTCGGTGGACCACCGCGCCGGCGAGCCTGTGCTCCTGGTGACCGCCGTGACGCCGGACCCCAGACTCTCCGCCCTCGCGGCCGACACCGCCGCCGCGCTGGCCCTGACCGAGGACCCTGAGGGGCTGACCCTCGCGGCGCCCGCCGAGGTCCCGACCCGGGCTGTCGGTGACCGGGCGTGGTGGTGGTTCGCGGCCGGTGCGGCGGCGGTGGTCCTCGCCCTGGCCGGTGAGAGCGTCGCTGCGCGCCGGGAGCGCCGACCGGCGGACGTGCGCACCCCGGGCACGACCCCCCGGACGGTCGGATGAGCCAGACCTCCGTGACCGCACCCGCCGACGAGGTCCCCACCAGCCGAGCCGGGGTGCGCGCCCTGCGCGCTGCCCGGCACGCGCTGAGGGTGCCGCCGGTGCCACGAGACTTCCGCGCGGACATCGAGGGCATGCGCGCGATCGCCGTCGTCGGCGTGATGCTCTGGCACGCCGGCGTGCCGCTGCTGCCCGGCGGCTTCGTCGGGGTCGACGTCTTCTTCGTGGTCAGCGGCTTCCTGATGACCGCGCTGCTGCTCGAGGAGGCGCGCGAGCGCGGTCGGATCGACCTCGGTCGCTTCTACGCCCGCCGCGCCCGACGGCTCCTCCCCGCCGCGCTGGCGGCGCTGGTCGGCACCGTCGTCATCACCCTGGCCGTGATCCCGCGGACCCGGTGGACGGAGATCGGTGGCGACGTCGTGGCCTCGGCCGCCTACCTCGTCAACTGGCGGCTCGCGGAGCGCTCGGTGGACTACCTCGACCTGAGCCGCGCCCCGACCCCGGTCCAGCACTACTGGTCGTTGGCGGTGGAGGAGCAGTTCTACATCGTCTGGCCGGTCCTGCTCCTGCTCGTCCTGCTCCTGGCCAGGGGCCGGGCGAAGGTGTTCCGGACCGGGTCGTGGATGGTGACCGTCGGGCTGCTGCTCGCCTCGCTGGCCCTGTCGGTGTGGTGGACCCGCACGGCCGGTCCGGAGGCCTACTTCGTCACCCCGACGCGCGTCTACGAGCTGATGATCGGGGCCGCGGTGGCTCTCGCCGCCCGGGCCTGGGCGGACGTCCCCCGCCCCTTGGCGGCGCTGGTGGGATGGGTGGGCCTGGCGATGATCGCCGCCTCGCTCGTGACCATCGACGCCTCGACCCCCTTCCCCGGGGCCTGGGCCCTGCTGCCCACCGGCGGCACCGCCCTGGTCATCCTCGCCGGCTTCAACGCCGGCACCCTCGGCCCGGTGCTGCTGCTGCGGGCCCGGTGGATGCAGTGGGTGGGGCGCATCAGCTATAGCCTCTACCTGTGGCACTGGCCGTTCGTCGCGGCCGCCGCCTCCCTGGCGCAGGTGGGCCGGGGCGGTCCGGCATCCCTGCCGGTGCACTGGGGTCTGCTCGCGGTGCTCGTCTCGGTGGTCCCGGCCTGGCTCTCGTTCAGGTATGTCGAGGAGCCGGTGAGGGTGCACGGGCGCACCCTGGCCTCCCGGCTGCCTCCCGCGCTGGTCACCCGGCGCACGCTGCGGCTGGGGCTCAACTGCAGCCTCGCCGGCCTGCTGCTCGGGATGACCATGATGCTCCTCTCGCCGCCCTCCACCTCCTCCGACGCGGTCGCCTGGCGCACGCCCAAGGTCGTCGACCAGGTGCGTGCCCCCGTCGGGGCGGGCACCCTCGTCGCGGGCGGCGACTCGGCGGCCGCGCGGGGGGCCACCGCCGGCCGCGTGCTGGGGTCGGCGGCCGCTGGTCACGAGGGCCTGGCAGGAGCGCCGGCCTCCGACCTGGGCTCGGACCTGGGTTCGGAGGAGACCCTGGGGGAGGACGTGGAGCCGACCCCCATGCCGGACCGGCTCACGGACCTCGCGGTCCCGCTCGAGCAGGTCCCTGACGACCGGCCGGTGATGCAGCCCGAGGGGTGCTTCGCCGGGCTCACGTCCACCACCGTCGGCGTCTGCGAGGCGGGCGACCCCGAGGGCGTGGTCACGGTGGCCCTGCTGGGCGACAGCCACGCGGGGATGTGGGTCACCGCGCTGGACGAGATCGGGCGGGAGCGCGGGTGGCGGGTCCTGACGGTCTCCAAGTCGTCGTGCCCGCCGGTGGACGGCCTGGAGGTCGACCGGGAGGACCGTTCGCCGACCCACGGGCAGTGCATGGCCTACCAGGAGAAGGTCGTCGACCGGTTGGTCGAGGTCGACCCCGACCTGGTCCTCATGTCTTCCGCCGCGTACTCGGACGTGCCGGGCGAGGAGATGGCGCAGGCGCTGGGCCGACGGATCGACGCGCTGAGCGACGAGGGCATGCCCACCGCGCTGATCCGGGACGTGCCCCGCCCACCCTTCGACGTGCCGGGCTGCCTGCTCGAGCACCCGGACGCCGCGACCGAGTGCGTCTTCGACCGGGAGGAGGCCCTCGCCCGCGCAGGCACGGGTCAGTCGGAGCTGGTCGCGCTCCGGCCCGCCCTGCCCGTGGTCGACCTCAACGACGCCGTCTGCCCGACGGAGGCCTGCGAGCCGGTCCTCGGCGGCGTGGTCGTCTGGCGGGACAGCAACCACCTGTCGGCCACCTACGTCCGGTCGCTCACCGACCTCGTCGAGCAGCAGGTCAGACCGTTGGTGGCGGCGTCGCTGCTGCCGCAGCCGGCCGGTGCGCTGCTCCAGCAGGGCGGACTGCTGGGCGCGGGCTGAGCCGGTCGGGCTCGTCCCACACCCGCCACAGCACCCACGCCCACGCGGCGGAGCGCAGCGCGACCACCAGGGCGTAGGTCTCGGGGGGCAGTCCCCGACCCGGGTCGGTGGCGAAGGCGATGTGCAGCCAGGTGGTGACGAAGTGCAGCGTCTCCACGAACGCCCACACCAGGTGCTCCCACCAGGGCCGGGCCGACAGCGCCAGCCACGGCAGCAGCCACAGCCCCGACTGCACGGACAGCGAGGGGGCGGTGAGCACGACGACGAGCATCATCAGCGCGCTCAGCTGCACCACCCCCGGCAGGGGCGCCGCGTGCCGGTGCCGCCGCCGCCGTCGCGAGGAGACGCGGACCGCCACGCCGACGGCCACGACCCAGCCGGCCACGGCCACCACGGTCGTCGCCGTCGTCGGCAGGGGCGTGCCCATCAGGCGCGGCACCATCTGCAGGGCGCCGTAGCCGGCGCCCTGCACCCACCAGTCGCGGAGCGGGGCCAGTGCTCGCGGCTCCACCAGCACGAGCGGGACAAGGACGGCGAGGGCGCCCAGCACGGCCCCCACGAGGACCTGCGCGCCGGCGAGCAGGTCGCCGCGCCGCCGCGCGACGAGGACCACCGCCACCACGACCACGAGCGGGAACGGTCGGACCAGCAGCGCCACCCCCAGCAAGATGCCCGCGGGCCAGGGATGGTCGCGCTGCCACGCCCACAGCCCCAGCAGCATCAGGGACACCCCCAGCAGGTCCGTGGAGACCAGGGCGAGCGTGGCCACGACCGGGCTGACCGCCAGGTGCGCAGCCTGCCAGGGACGGCGCGGCTGCAGCGCGACGACCGCCAGCACGGCGGCCGCGAGGAGGACCACGGCGGCCAGCGTCCAGAGCACGAACACCCACTGCTGGGCCGCGACGTCCTGTCCCGCCCGGGGCGAGACCTGTGCCACCACCCACATGGCCAGCCCGGACAGGGGCGGCTGGGTCGAGGGGACCTCGGCGGCCCACGGCAGCTGGCGCTGGGCCAGCACGGAGCTGACGTGCACGACCGGCAGGTCGGAGTAGCAGGCGCGCCAGAACTGGTCCGGGGTGTTCCAGCCCTTGAGGAGGCAGTGCCCCTTCTGCCAGACCCCGAGGGCGAGCATGGTGGCCCCGAGCGCGACGAGGGCTGCCGCGACCCCGGTCAGGCCTCGGGCGCCGGTGACGGCATACCGTCCGACCGGTCCGCCCAGGACCCCGGTGAGACGCGCGACCACGGGGTCGCTCCACGACGGTACGACGTAGGGGACGTCGCGGCGGGTGCGCTCGCGGGGGACCAGCATGGTGGACAGGGTAGGTGGTGAGCGCGGCGGCCCCTGGACCTCAGCCCCCCGGGTCCACCGGCGGTGCGGCGGTCGTCCCGGGGTCCGTCGGCAGGGGCGCGGTCGGGGCCGGGGTGGTGGGCGCCGGGGTGGTGGGCGCCGGGGTGGTGGGTGCGGGCGTCGTGGGCTCCGGGGTCGTGGGCTCCGGGGTGGTCTCCGTCGGCTCCTCGGACGTGGTCTCGGTGGGCTCCTCGGAGGTCGTGGTCTCCGTGGTGGGCGCGGTGGTCTCGACCGGGGGCTGAGTGGTCGGGGCCTGCTCGGTCGGGGGTTCGCTGGTCTCGATGGCGTCCCCCAGGCCGACCCGCTCGGGGAAGGGTATGACGTCCTCGCCCTGGAGCGCGCGCCGCATGAACTCGCCCCACACCTGGGCGGGGAAGGTGCCGCCGGTGATCTGGTCGATGCCGCCGACGTCCTGCATGGGGACGGTGCCGTCGCCCTTGTACATCACCACGCCCGCCGCCAGCTGGGGGACGAAACCGTCGAACCAGGCAGACACGTTGCCCTCGCTCGTGCCCGACTTGCCCGCGCTGGGACGACCCAGGTCGCCCGCCGTGGTGCCGGACCCCTGCGTCATGACGTAGGTCATGGCGTCGATGACGTCCGCCGCGACGCCGGCGTCGATGCCGTCCTCGGTCTCCGGCTCCGCCTCGAAGGTGGTCTCGCCCGTGGCCGTGACGACCTCGGCGACGACGTAGGTCTCGGCGCGCTGGCCCTCCGCCGCGATCGTGGCGTAGGCGTTGGTCATCTCGACCAGGGTGGGTGAGGCCGTGCCCAGCACGTTGGTGAGGTCCGAGCCGAGACCCGGCGTGTCCTCCGGGATCCCCAGGTCGACGGCCGCCTCGACCGTGCGAGCCGGACCGACCTCCTCGTTGAGCGCGACGTAGATGGTGTTGACCGACTCGGCCAGCGCGACCCGCAGGTCGAGCAGGCCGAAGGAGACGTCGCGGAAGTTGCGGACCTCGACCTCGCCGCCCTCGAGGCCGAAGGTCATCGGGCTGGGCCCCGCCATGACCGACTCGGTGCTGATCCCCTCGGTGACGGCGGCGGTCAGGGTGATCGGCTTGAAGAGCGAGCCGGCCTGCACGCGGGCGTCGGTCGCCGCGTTGAGCTGGGTCTGCTGGTAGTCCTCCCCGCCGTACATCGCGGTGATCGCCCCGTCGCCGGGCCGGACGGCGGTCAGGGCCACGGTGATGTCGTCGGTCCCCTCCCCGGTGGGGCGGAACTGCTCCACCGCGGCCTTGGCGGCCTCCTGGTGGTCGCGGTCGATCGTCGTGGTCACCCGCAGACCGCCCGAGTCGATCGCCGCGTCCTCGAGGCCGAGCAGCTCGCTCAGCTCTCCCCGCACCTCCTGGGCGACATACCCCTCCACGCCCTGGACCGCGGTCGTGGGCTGGGTGTCCTGCACCTCCGGGAACTCCACGCCGTCGGCCGCGGACTGGTCCAGCCAGCCCTCCTCGACCATCCCGGCCACGACGTAGTCGACACGGGCCCGCACCCGTTCCTCGTTGCCGTCGGCGTAGTCCGGGTCGAAGAGGGACGGGGCGTTCATCACCGAGGCCAGGAAGGCGCCCTCGGAGACGGAGAGCTCGGACACGTCCTTGTCGAAGTAGGCGTCGCTGGCGGTCTGGATGCCGTAGGCCCCACGGCCGAAGTAGATCGTGTTGAGGTAGTTCTCCAGGATCTGCTCCTTGGACTGCGTGTTGTCGATCTTGACCGAGATGAGGATCTCCCGCAGCTTGCGGGTGAGGGTCTGGTCGGCGGTCAGGTAGTAGTTCTTGACGTACTGCTGGGTGATCGTCGAGCCGCTCTGCACCCCCTCGCCGCGCAGCGTGCGGTAGACGCCGCGTGCCGTGCCCGTGACCGAGACCCCCTGGTTGTCGTAGAAGCTGCGGTCCTCCGCTGCCAGGACCGCCTGCTGGACGTGCAGGGGCACCTCCTCCAGCAGCACCGACTCGCGGTCGTAGCCGCCGGTGAAGCGCGCCAGCTCCGTCTGCCCGTCGTCGTAGTAGAGGATCGTGCTCTGCGCGTCGGCGAAGTCGTTCGGCTCCGGGATGTCCGTGCGCGAGTAGGCCCAGGCGAAGGCGCCGGTCGCCAGCACCACTCCCAGCAGCCCCAGCCCGAGCAGCCACAGCAGGATCGTGCGGCCCCGGCCGCGGCCGGAGCGGCGGCGTCGACGCCCTGACTGGCGGGCGTCTCGGCGCGTGGCGGGGGGACGGGTGGAGGAGGTCACGCACCCATTGTGCCAACCGCCGGTGGGAGGAACCTTGGAATGTCGGGGTACCGTGCGTCGTTAGCCCGTGTCGGTGAGCGGTCCAGCGGGACCGGCCGACCAGATGACCTCAAGGAGATGTTCGAATGGCTTCGGTGCGCGTGGCGATCGTCGGTGTGGGCAACTGCGCCAGCTCGTTGGTGCAGGGCGTGGAGTACTACAAGGACGCCGACCCCGACGCGACCGTGCCGGGCCTGATGCACGTCCAGTTCGGCGACTACCACGTCAGCGACGTCGAGTTCGTCGCCGCCTTCGACGTCGACGCCAAGAAGGTCGGCCTCGACCTGAGCGACGCGATCGGTGCCAGCGAGAACAACACGATGAAGATCGCCGACGTGCCATCGACGGGCGTCACCGTCCAGCGCGGGCCGACGATGGACGGTCTCGGCAAGTACTACTCGATGACCATCGACGAGTCCGACGCCGAGCCGGTGGACGTCGTCCAGGTCCTCAAGGACGCGCAGGTCGACGTGATGGTCTCCTACCTGCCGGTCGGCAGCGAGAGGGCCGACAAGTTCTACGCCCAGTGCGCCATCGACGCCGGGGTGGCCTTCGTCAACGCGCTGCCGGTCTTCATCGCCTCCGACCCCGAGTGGGCCGCGAAGTTCGAGGAGGCGGGCGTGCCGATCGTCGGCGACGACATCAAGAGCCAGGTCGGGGCGACGATCACCCACCGCGTGATGGCCAAGCTCTTCGAGGACCGCGGCGTCATGCTCGACCGCACCTACCAGCTCAACGTCGGCGGCAACATGGACTTCAAGAACATGCTCGAGCGCGAGCGCCTGGAGTCCAAGAAGCTGTCCAAGACCCAGGCCGTCACCTCCAACGTCGCCCAGCAGTTCGCCGACCGCGACGTGCACATCGGCCCCTCCGACTACGTCCAGTGGCTCGATGACCGCAAGTGGGCCTACGTGCGCCTCGAGGGACGCGCCTTCGGTGACGCCCCGATCAGCCTGGAGTACAAGCTCGAGGTCTGGGACTCGCCCAACTCCGCGGGCATCATCATCGACGCCCTGCGCGCTGCCAAGATCGCCCAGGACCGCGGCCAGGGCGGACCGGTCATCGGCGCCTCGGCCTACCTGATGAAGTCCCCGCCCGTGCAGATGCCGGACGACAAGGGCCGCGCCGAGGTCGAGGCGTTCATCCGCGGCGAGGCCGCCGTCTGACGTTCTGGCCCCACGGTGCAGTGGTCCCGCCCGCGGGGTCAGAGGTCCTTTTCCGTCCCGCTACGCTCCTGGGGTGGTCGACCCCAGGCTCCTCCAGCTGAGCCCACCCCCGTCGGAGGGGGAGGTGCTGTCCACGAGCCGACCGCAGTCGTTGGTGGTGCTGGCCGAGGACGTGGGCGACCTTGTGCGCAGCCGCGCGTTCCTCCGGGGCATGGTCATGGCCGGACACCAGGTCGTCGCGGTGTGGTCGCGCGGCAGCTGGCCCCGCAGGCTCGCCTTCCTGCCCGAGCGCCGGCAGATCCGGTCGCAGGCCGACGGTGCGCGGGTGGCGGGCGGTGCGCAGCTCGCGGACGCGGTGAGGCTCGACCCGGGCGTCCTGGCTCTCCTCGCCGACGCGGACGCGTTGGTGCCGTTCGGCTCAGCGGCCCGCACGGTCGCGGAGACGGTCGCAGCCGGGCGGTGCCCGGTGGTCCCCCACGCGGACCTCAAGGGCTGGTCCTCCCTGTCCCGGACGTGGGAGCAGCTGGCCGCCAGGGCTGCTGAGGGGATGCTCCACGCCGGGTACGCCCGGCACCTGACCGAGCTCGCGCACATCCTGGGCGACCGTGTGCCGCCGGAGGCCCAGGACCCGCTGGGTGAGCTGCTCGAGTCCCTGCTCCGGACCGGCGACCACGACGCTGCGGTGCCCCTGGTGCCGTTGCTCGACGTGTCCGTGGAGGACCCGGTCCGCGCGGCCCGCCGACGGGCGGTGGTCGCCCACCTGCGCACGTCCGCGGCGGGACGGGAGGACCCCGACCTGAGGGCCGCGGCCGCTGCCGCCCTGGTCGCCGCCGACGAGCTGGTGGAGGCGGAGGACGTCGTCGGCGCCGGCCGGCTCACCACGCTCGCCCTGGGCCTGCTCTTCCACGTCGAGCTGCACGCGGCCGGTTCCGCCAGCCCGCTGGTGGAGGACCCGGACGAGTTCCTCGCCGACTGGCGCCGGTCCTCCGTGGGGGGGCTCCTGGCCCGCCCGGTGGCGCGCCGCGCTCCCGCTGGCGGCGCCCGGGGCGTGGTCGCCGTGCCGGGGTCCTACCCACGGTTCGCCACCCCGGTCGTGGCCGCCCTGCTCGAGCACGCGGACGTCGAGGTGGTCGACCTCGCGTCCGCGGGGCAGCTGCGCGGGCTGGGGGTGCGCGGAGAGCTGGTCGAGTGGCGCCTGCGGCTCGCCCTCGGCGAGGACCCCATGCCGCCGTGGGGGTCCACCGAGCCGCTGGACCGTGCCGCCGCCCTCTTCGTCGACTGGGCCGACCGCGGTGCCCTCGTCGCCCTGACCGGTGTCCCGGACGGCGTGCGGACGACCCTGCGCATCCACAGCATGGACGCGCTCTCCCCGTGGGTCCACCTCCTGGACTGGACGGAAGTGGACAACCTCGTGCTCGTCAGCGAGCACCTCAAGGACCTCGTCGTCCGGCTCCTGGGTGACCGGCTGGCGGGCACGACGGTGCACGTCGTGCCCAACGTCGTCGACAGCACCCGGATCACCACCGTCAAGGAGGGGGGCCACCGTCGACGGCTGCTGATGATCGGGTGGGCGCAACGGGTCAAGGACCCGGGGTGGGCGCTGGAGGTGCTGGGCCGGCTGCGGCAGGAGGACCCCACCTGGCGGCTGCTCCTGGTCGGCCCCGACTTCGCCCCCGGGACCGTCCGCTCGTCCGTCGAGCACGCGGCTAGCTTCCGCCGTCGGCTGGCGGAGCAGGACGTGTGCGGGGCGGTCGAGTTTGCTGGTGAGAGCGAACGCCTGGCACCCCACCTGGCACGCTCGGGGTTCGTGCTCAGCGCCAGCCACCGCGAGTCGTTCGGGCTGGGCCTGGTGGAAGGTGCTGCTTCCGGCGCGGTCCCGGTGGTGCGCGACTGGCCGATGTTCGCGCCCCTGCGCGGGGCCCGGAGACTCTTCCCCGACGAGTGGGTGGTGGGGTCCGTCGAGGAGGCCGTCGCCCGGATCCGGACGCACCAGGACGAGCCCGCGTGGTCGCAGGAGTCCGCACGGACCCGGGCGGTCGTGGCCGAGCGGTTCATCACCGGGTCCCCGGACCAGGTGCTGACCCGGATCGTCCTCGGTCAGACCGAGGGGCGCTCCGAGCGCTGACCGGACGGTCGGCCTGCTTCGCGGACGATCTGCGCGAGCACCTGGACGGCCGCGGTGGTGTGCTTCACCGGCGACCGGTGGTCGAGGGCCTGGGCAGAGAGCGGGCTGCCCTCCTCCACCACGCCCCAGACCGGTCGGCCGCTCCCGCGGTAGTCGCTCCACTTGGAGGGGAGGAAGGGGTTGCGGGCAAAGGCGCCCTTCGTCGTGGCGTCGGTGAGCAGCAGCACGTCCATGCGCCTGCACAGCGCGAGGAAGTCGAGGTAGCCCACGAAGGGTCGGACGCTGACCTGCGGCTCCAGACCTCGGGCGGCGACCGCGGTGACCAGCTTCTCGCCCTGCTCGGTGTGCACGTGCAGCTGGACCTGCGCACGCTGGGCTGCGGGCAGCGCCGCCAGCGCGTCGAGCACGGTGCCCAGGCCCCGGTTGGCGTAGAAGTTGCCGAAGTAGCCGATGTGGGCCCGACCCGGGTCCAGGTCGACCGGGGGGTCGGCCAGGTCGTAGTACGCGGGGGGGAGCGTCGGGTGGGGCCGGACGACCGCTCGGGCGGCGGCCCGGGCCGCCAGACCGGCGTCCGAGATGCGCGAGAGCATGAGGTCGCGCTGGTTGGTGTTGGTGAAGAGAAGCTCGTCAGCCAGCGCGTACGGCAGGGTCTCCGCCCAGAGGAACAGGTTGTCGCCCGGAGGTCCCACCCCCGCCTCGCGAAGGTTCGCGGCCAGCTCGTCCAGGAGCGGTCCCTCCTCGACCGGCGCGTGCCGCTCGCGTCCGTCGGCGTGGACCGACAGGGGGTCGGAGAACTCGGCCACCCACCGCACGTGCGGACGGTGCGCCTTCACCCGGGCGGCCAGCACGTGGCTGGGCACCCAGTGCGCGCGGCTGTAGAGCCGTTCGTAGCCCGGACCCTCGGCGTCCCACCGCAGAACCTGCTCCAGGCCGGCGTCCGCGAACGCGCGCACCGCCTTCCACGACGAGAACCACGTGGGGGTGGGGAGCACGGTCCGGCGTCGGACGAGGTCGTCGGCGATCCGGCCGAGGTCGGGGTCCTGCGCCCGGGAGGGGGCCATGTCGTTCTGCACGACGTCGACCGCCCGTCCCTCCTCACGCACCCGCTTGGCCGCCACCACGGCCGCGGTGTCCACGTAGGGGGTGAAGCTGAAGGCGACCACGAGGTCGGTGGCCCCGGTGCTGGACGGCTCACGCATGTCGCCACTGTAGGTGCGGGTAACGTGCGGCCATGCGATCCCAGCGCGCCCTGCTCCTCGGCGCGGCCGCCGCCGGCCTCCTGAGCCTGACCGCCGTCGCCGGGGCGGTGTCGCACCTGTGGTGGCTCGTGGTCCTCGCGCTGGCGGTGCTGCTGTCCACGGTGCTGCTCGTCGCCCTGGACGCCGACCGCCGGGTGCGTGAGCTGCGCAGCTTCGTCCGGGGGGAGCTGCGCCGGACCGAGATGCCCGAGCCGCGGGCCGCACCGTCCACGGAGGACGTCGTGGGGACGGTGCGTGCGCTGCAGGCGCAGTACACCGGACGCCTCGACCGGCTGCAGGACGCGGTCGAGGAGATGCTGCGCCGCGATGAGCGGCGCTGAGCCGGCCAGGGCGACACGGACCGGGGTGAGCCGCGACACGGCCACCAACGCGATCCTCGTCGACCACCCCGACGCGCTCGCCGTCACCGCCCTGCGGACGAGGTCGGTGCACGCGCGCGAGGTCCTCGTGGAGACGGCCTGGCCGGGTCGCCGGTCGGAGGAGATCGACGCCTGGGCGCAGACCCTCCTCGCCGGTGTCGGACCGCGCCTGACCGCCCCGGGGATGCGCCCCTTCCACCTCGGGCAGTACGCCCGGGTGCTCGTCCTGCAGACGGGTGACCCCAGGGACCGTGCGAGGGGACGGCGGCTCCTGGAGGCCCTCGCCGCCTGCGGCCCGGGGACCACGACCCAGCTCCACCCCCAGGCCGTCCAGCTGCTGCTGCACCTGCGCTGCCAGGACCGGGACCACGGGGCGTGCACGGCGCTGCTCGACCACCCGCACGTGCCTCAGGACGTGGCCGCCTCCGTCCGTGCCGACCTGGCCAACCCGTTCCTGTCGGCCGGTCCCCAGGCCGACCCCGGCCCCTGGCTGAGCCTGCTGGCCTCTGCTCTGCAGGGGCCCGGCCTCGCGCCGCTCCGACTGGGTCCGCAGCTGGACCGCCGCCCGTTCGACCGGCTCACCACCGACCCCCTGCCGCGAGCCGACCGGCCAGGCGACCCCCTGGTCACCGTGGCGGTGAGCTGCCACCGCCCAGGGCCTCCCCTGCTCACCGCGGTCCGCGCCCTGGTGGCCCAGACGTGGCACCACCTGGAGGTGCTGGTCGTCGACGACGCGTCGGGACCGGAGGCGGAGGAGTGGTTGCGGTCGGCCGAGGACGTGGACCCGCGGGTCCGGGTCGTCCGCAAGGCGGTCAACGGCGGCACCTACCGGGCCCGGAACACCGCGCTCAGGCAGGCCCGGGGGGAGCTGTTCACGACCCTCGACTCGGACGACTGGCTGCACCCGCAGGCGCTGGAGATCCTGGTCCGGGCGCTGGAGGAGGACCCCCGCCGGGTCGCTGTCCGCGCCCTGGGCGCCCGCGTCGACGAGGACCTCTCGCTCGTCCGCCCGGGCTACCGTCACCGGACGCTCGCTGCTCCCACCCTGCTCGTCCGGCTGGACCGGGTGCTGCCCCGGGTGGGCTTCTTCGACCCGGCCCGCAAGTCCGCCGACACCGAGTACGCGCGTCGGGTCGAGGCGGCCTTCGGGCCCCGGTCCGTGCACACCGTGGACGAGTGCCTCCTGCTGCTGCGCTCCGGGGACACCCTGTCCTCCGGCGAGTTCGGTCGGGGCTGGCGGCACGGGGCCCGGCACGCGTACAAGACCCTCTACGCACCCTGGCACGCGGAGGTCGCGGCCGGCGCCGCCACGGCATACCTCGATCCGTGGGAGGACCGGCCGGTCCCCGAGCCGCGCCGGTGGGCCCGCCCCCGGGACCCGGGGATGCCCCCACCCCGGCACCTGGACCTCGTGCTCGGCGGCGACTGGCGCCGCTACGGCGGTCCTCAGCGCTCGATGCTCGAGGAGGTCCGCGCTGCCCGCGAGGCAGGACTGCGCGTCGGGGTGCTGCACCTGGAGGCGCTGCGCTTCGCCACCACCCGCGACCTGCCCCTGTGCCCTCCGGTCGTCGACCTGCTCCGCCGACGCGAGGTGGAGTGGGTGCAGGTGGACGACGACGTGGAGATCGACGTCCTCATGGTGCGCTACCCGCCGGTGCTCCAGCACCCGCCGCACGTGCCCGTCGGTGCGCTGCGGCCAGGGCACCTCCTCGTCGTGGCGAACCAGGCCCCGGTGGAGCCGGACGGCAGCGACCAGAGGTATGTCGTCACCGACGTCACCGAGCGCGCTCGCGAGCTCTTCGGCGGGGACCCGGTCTGGGTGCCCCAGGGGCCGGTGGTGCGGCAGGTGCTCCGGCAGCAGGACCCGCACGTGCGGCTGGCGCCGTGGGACAACCCTGGGATCATCGACGTCGACCAGTGGTCCGTGCCGGCCGCCGGCCACCGGGTCCCGGGGCAGGACGGTCGCCCCGTCGTCGTGGGCCGGTGGTCGCGGGACCACCCGCTGAAGTTCCCGCGCACGCACGCCGAGCTGGTCGACGCCTACGACCTCGGCCCGGACGTGCGCGTGCGGATGCTGGGCGGGCGGGCCACCTGGAAGCGCCTGGCGCTGGAGGCCGGTCTGCCGGAGGACCAGCCGCTGCCGGACCGGTGGGAGCTGCTGCGGGCGGGCTCGGTCGACCCGCACGCGTTCGTGCGCGGCCTGGACCTCGTCGTCTACCACGACAACCCGGACCGTCACGAGGCGTTCGGGCGGGTGCTCCTGGAGGCTGCCGCGTCGGGGGTGGTGACGATCGCCGACCCCAAGCACCGGGCGGTGTTCGGCGACGTGCTCGACTACGCCGAGCCCGGCGAGGCGACGCGGGTGCTGGTGGCGGCCTACCTGGCCTCGCCCGAGCGGTACCGGCAGCGGGCGCGCGAGCAGCAACGGCTCGTGCGGGAGCGCTACTCCCACGCCTCCTTCGTGCGCCGCCTCGCGTCCCTGCCAGGGGTGGAGGAGGGCTGGTCGGCGGCGCGGGCCGACGACGCCGTCGCCGGGACCGACTGGGCCGGTGCGGCCGCGGTGCAGATCGTGGCCACCGGCGAGCCCACCCTGCCGCTGGCGGTCGTGGTGGAGGGCGCCGTCGGCGAGCCGCTGGCCGCGCACACCACCCCGCTGCGGGCGGCCGCCGACGCGACGCGGGCCGACCAGGTCGTCGTCCTGCACCGGGCCCCCTGGTCGCCGACCACCCGGCAGCTGCTCGGGGCAGCCCTGGACGTGCCCGCGGAGGCGGACGTGGACGGCGCGGTGCTGACCGCCGCAGCAGGCCGGCCTGACGTGGCCGCCGTCATCCTGTGGCGCGACGGCCAGGTCCGTGTCGTCGCGGGCCCCGGGACGCTGGTCGAGGGCGGGAGCACCTTCCGGCTGGCCGGCGGGTCCCGGACGGTCCGCCTGCGCGGGCACGGGCACGGGGGATGACGTCGCTCAGGAGGTCTGCCGCCGCAGGGGGCACGACCGACCTGCCGCGGCTCAGTCGCTAGGCAGGAGCGGCAGCACCCGGTCGCTGAACGGCAGGGCCACCGGACGGACCCCCTGCACGAGGTCCCAGCTGCGCGGCGCCGCAGCCGGTGGCCCGGGGACGGCACCCAACCAGACGACGGCGTCCGGCGGAAGAGCCTGCGCGAGGGCGTCGCCGACGGGCAGCGGCAGGTCGTCCCGGCCCCAGGTCGTGCTGAGGGCGTCGCGGGCCAGGGCCCGCGCCGTCCTGGCCGGCTCGCGCGACGAGCCGTCGACGTCCTCCCGCAGGCCGAGCACGCGGTGCGGCACACCCGCGGCGGAGGCCAGCAGGCTCGCCTCGAAGACGGGGTCGGCCTGCCGGTCGTCGCCCTCCCGGTCCCACCAGGTGAACGTGCTCACGCCCTGCGCGGCCAGCAGCTCCAGCAGCTCGCGGGAGCCCGCACCGGCGTCGAGCCCCAGCCAGGCCCGGCCCCGCCCGCGCAGGAGCTCGGCGTGGCGCGCCAGGCGCGCGGCGCGCGTGACCCCGCAGGGGGACACGGACGCCAGGTCGACCAGCTCGTCGAGGGGGACGGGCCGCAGCGGTCCCTCGCCCGGTGGCTCGGTGCCCCGGAGCACCTCGGCGCCGGTGACCGGGGCGGGGGACGTCGCGGTCGCCAGCGTGCCGTGGGACACGAGAGCTGCGCCGTCCTCGACGCGGTGCAGCCCCAGGCTGACCAGCGGGTCGGTCAGCACGAGGGTGCGTCCCGGCGACCGGAGCACGACCAGCCAGCTGCCCGCCAGCGCGGCGGCGGCCGCGGCCGCCTCCTCGGGACGCGCGGTCAGCAGGGCGTGGAGGCCTCCGGCGACCTCGCGGGCGCCGACCGCACCGGCGCCGACGTCCACCGGCTCACCGAGCACGAGCACCCAGGTGTCACCGGCTCCGGCCACCGCCCGGGCCAGGCTCGGGTGGAGGTGCAGGGCGGCCCGGCCGCCGGGGAGCGCGACGCTCGCCCAGCCTCGCGGGGTCCGACCCACCCCGGGACTGCTCGAGGGCGTCCCCGCGACCGGGAGCACGGCATACCCCCGGGGCCAGGTGAGGCGCGCCAGGTCGGCCCGACGCTCCTGGCGACGGACCACCTGCGCGAGCCGTCCGGCGACGGGGCCGGGCAGCCCGCCCACGAGGGCGTGCGCCGTCCGGCGCGCGCGGGGCTCGCTCCGCGGCGGCAGGCGGGCCTCCGGCACCTCGTCGAACAGCCGCTCGAGCAGCACCTTGGCCTCCCGCTGCGGGTAGGGCAGGGACAGCATCGTCTCGAGCAGGACGCGGTCGTTGAAGGGGAGCAGGATCCGGTGGCCCAGGTCTCCGTCGACGAACTTCTGCCACCCCCACCGACCGATCCGCTGCTCCCAGTAGAAGAGGTCGTGGTGGTCGTAGCCGAGCAGGCGGTCCGGTGTCAGCTGCGCCTGCTCCACGTAGCCGCCGTACATGCGCTCGGCGAGGTCCTCCAGCCCGTCGGTGGCGTGCATCATCATCCGGGACAGACGCAACGGGGACAGCGGCTCGGGGGTGCGGCGCCGGATGAAGGTCGTGCCGGTCTCCGCGCAGTTGGACTGCAGCTGGACCAGGTCCGGTGGCAGGTCGGCCCACATCGCGTGGGCCGCGCCGCGGGAGGGGACCAGCGGTGCGTAGGTGCGCCGGTGGAGCACGTCGAAGGTCCCGCCGACGGGGGGCTGCCGCCACCGCAGCACCCGGTGGGGGATCCCGAGCCGGGCTGCCACCGCGCTCGCCCCCGTGACGTCCGCCATCGCAGAGGGTCCGTTGCGGGCGTCCCGGGGGTTGACGTAGGTGAACGCGAACCCGTCGCGCTCGCGCAGCGCCCTCCGGGCCACGGCCGCGGTCGCCCGGCTGTCCCCGCCGGCCGTCAGGCTCACCGCTGGTCGTCCCAGGCCGGCCAGGAGCTCGACGTGCCGGCCCAGCCGGTCGCGGAAGGCGTCGTACACCGCGTCGACGTCGGTGCTCCCCACCCGCTGGCGCCACGGCCAGAAGCGTTCGTGGTGCACCGCCGCGGGGGTGCCGCCCGGGTCGCCCAGCTGCACCCGGAGGAGGCAGTTGGGCAGCAGGGGGTGCACGTCCTGGTATGCCGTGCGCCGCCCGGGCAGGTAGGTCACCGCGCCCCGGCGGCGGGCGCGGAGGTCCTCGAGCAGGCGCAGGGCGTCGTCGTCGACGGGCAGGCCGAGACCGGCCGCGACGAGGGAGGCCGAGCTGGCCAGGACCACCCGCCCACCGGTCGTGGCGTGGAACACCGGCTGGGTGGCGTGCGCGTCGGGCACGACGAGCAGGTCGGGTCGGTGGCGCACGGCCAGCAGCGTCCAGCGTCCCCCCAGCTCGGCAGCCTCGCGGACGAGCGCGTCGTCGCCGCTGCTGGTCCACGTCCGTGCCAGTCCGGCGGCGATCCCGGCCCCGTCCGCGCTGCCCGCCGCGACGTCGACCGGGTGGCCGAGGAGCAGCACCGTCCCCGCGTCGGAGCGTCCGCGGGACAGGACCGTGCGCGGATGGAGGTGCAGGACGGCGGAGGGGACCGACGCGGTGTCCGTGCGCCAGCCGACGACGTCCTCGGGGACGGCGGGCGGGGCGGCCCCCGACCCGCGGGCACGCAGCACCCAGCCGTGCGGGTGCGCCCCGTCCAGCACGAGGCCGGGATCCACCCCCGCGGGGGACCCATGCACCGCCCCGCGTCCGGTCACGGCCCGGTCAGCCGACGCCAAGGAACCGCGAGATCACGGTGGCGATCCGGGGCCCTGCGTGACCGTCCCACAGCGGCGGGACGGGCCACGTCGCTCCGCGGCCGGCGCCGAGCACGTCGGCCAGGGCACCGGGCAGGCTCTCGCGGGTGACGAGCTGGTTGGTGCCGTGGGTGATCGTGACCGGGCGCTCGGTGTTGGGGCGCAGGGTGAGGCAGGGGACCCCCATCACCGTGGTCTCCTCCTGCACCCCGCCGGAGTCGGTGACGACGGCGGCCGCACCCTTGACGAGGGAGAGGAACTCGACGTACCCGAGGGGGTCGACGACCAGGACGCCGGCGTGGTCCATGAAGCCTGCGTCCGCCAGCCGCTGCCGGCCGCGCGGGTGCAGGGGCACCACCAGCCGGACCTGGTCGGCCACCGCGTGGACGGCCCGCACGAGGGCGGCGACGTCCTCGGGGTCGTCGACGTTGCCGGGCCGGTGCAGGGTCGCCACGACGTAGGGCTGCTCGGGGTCGATCCCGACCTGCGCGGCAGCGGCAGAGGTGTCCAGCCCGTCGAGGTGCCGCAGCAGCGTGTCGATCATCGGGTTGCCGACGAAGTGGATGCTGTCGGGGTCGGCCCCCTCGTTGCCCAGGTGCGCGACGGCGTCGACGCTGGTCACGAGGAGCAGGTCGGAGATCCGGTCGGTGAGCAGCCGGTTGATCTCCTCGGGCATGGACCGGTCGAAGGAGCGCAGTCCCGCCTCGACGTGGGCGATCGGGATGCCCATCTTGCTCGCGACGAGGGCGGCGGCCACGGTG
This sequence comes from Ornithinimicrobium jinqii, assembly GCF_045032595.1. Lineage (NCBI taxonomy): Bacteria > Bacillati > Actinomycetota > Actinomycetes > Micrococcales > Ornithinimicrobiaceae > Ornithinimicrobium > Ornithinimicrobium jinqii. The sequence continues at coordinate 2,341 of NZ_JBJFZS010000032.1, read as the reverse complement.
GAGTTCACGTCGCCGTAGACGACCACGAGGTCCGGACGTCGCGCGGTGAACAGCTCCTCCAGCCCGACCATGATCGCCGCCGTCTGCGCGCCGTGCGCCCCGGAGCCGACGCCGAGGTTCACGTCGGGCTCGGGCAGGCCCAGCTGGCGGAAGAAGACCTCGCTCATCCGCTCGTCGTAGTGCTGGCCGGTGTGCACCAGGAGCTGCTCGACGGGATGCTCCCCGAGCGCGGCGACGACGGGGGCGGCCTTGGGGAAGTTGGGCCGGGCACCGGTGATGTGCACGACGAGGGGCGGTCGCTCGCTCACGGTCGAGGATCTCCTTCAGCGGGGGTGGGTGGACGTCGACCATGCTGGCACAGGCCCGCAGGTCGCCCCCCGCCCCCGGGCGGCGCGTCGCGCTCAGCCCTGGCGGTGGACCTGCAGATCAGCCGGCAGACGGTCCGCCAGGTGCCGTAGGAGGGCCTCGTCGACCGGACGGAGGGCGACGGCGGTGGTCGTCGGCCCGACCACCGCCGTGACCAGGTGCCAGAGCCGGTAGTGGTCGATCACCGATCCCAGCCTCCGGGCCAGGTAGGCCTCCCACGACCCCTCGTCCGCCTCGACGCCCGGGGCGGTCCACCCGCCGCCGGTCCAGCGGTCGCGCGGGACGACGTGCTCGAGGACGAACCCGTGCCGCCGGGCAGCGGCGAAGGCCGGCCGGTCGAGGACGAGCACCGGCCGGAAGGCGACCGTCTCCCGTTGCAGGTCGGCGACCCTGTCGACGAGCCCGGTCGCCTGGTCGTCGGTCAACCCGATCCCCAGCACGCCGACGACCGGCAGGCGGTCGACGTCCGGGCCGCCGACGTGGCGCCCGGCGTGCAGGGGGACGGTCAGCTGACCGGCGGCGCCCGATCCGGGGGAGAAGACCCGCCACGCGAGGTCGACGAGCAGGGGGTTGCCCCGGACACGGGGCAGGACGCTCTGGGTGGCGAGCCGGTAGCCGGGCAGACCCCGGGCCCACCGCGCCAGCCGCTGCTGCCGCTGCCGCGCCGCCCCGGAGGACGAGGAGCTCGTCCTGCTCACGAGCGCACCCGGTGCGCCGCCGGCTCCCCGACGACCTGCAGGATCGTCCGGGCCGCCTCCTCCGCGCCGTTGCCCGGGTCGTCCCGCCAGGCCTGGTCCCTCAGCTCGCCCCCCCTGGCCAGCAGCTCCTCGACGACGCCGTCCGCACGGCCCCCGGTGAGCGTGCTGGTCGAGAGGGCCCACCCGCGGCGAGAGGCATGCTCGGCCCGCCGCACCTGGTCGTCGAGGGAGGTGCTCGCGTTCGGGACGAAGACCGTCGGCACCCCGAGCCGCAGACTCTCGTGGAAGGAGTTGTAGCCGGCCGCCGCGACGGCATAGTCGAAGGCCGCGAAGTGCTCGGACAAGGGGAAGTGGCGCACGAGGTGGACGTCGTCGCCGGCGTAGGCCCGGTCGGCGATCGAGGGTGCGGTCACGCACACGCCGACCCCGCGGGCACGCAGGGCCGTCGCCGCCGCACCGACCTCGTCGTCCGTGTCGTTGATGTTGCCGGCGCCCAGGGACACGAGGGCGAGCGGCCCGTCCGGCGGTAGTCCGAGCGCGGCCCTCGCCTCCGAGCGGCCGGTCATCCCCGCGCGGTCCAGGAGCGTCACGGGAGGCACCCGCACCACGTCTTCCGCCTCGACGGTCGCGCCCCGGTCGGCCGCGCCGGCCAGGTCGCCCGGCTCGACGACGGCGTCGAACCAGTCGGCCTTGGCCAGCTGGTCGACGTTCCGTCCTGGCTTCCACATCGCTCGCCTGGACCAGACGGCGCGGGTGCGGGGATGGGTGGCCAGCGCGACGTCGAGGCCGCGGTAGGGATGGGTCCCGTCGAACACCAGCACGTCCGGGTCCAGACGGTGCAGGACCTCGGTGAGGCGTTCGGCGAAGAGCAGGCGCCAGGCGGCCGGAAGGAGCCCGGACGCGCCCTGGCTCGGCAGGTACTCCCAGGGGATCCCCTCCTGGTCCACGACCGGGACGGCCTGGGAGAGGGAGAGCACGTGCTGCCGGGTGCCGTGCGGCATCCGACGACCGTAGGCGAGCAGGCGGGTCAGGTGCCCCATCCCCGCGCCGTTGCTGGACACGAGCAGGACCGACGCCATGCGGACGATGATGTCACAGCGCGATAGCATGGCCCGCGCACGTGTCATGACCCCCTCCCCCACCCCCCAAGGAGTCGACCCATCGTGGCTGTGGATGCTGTCATCATCGGACTGGGCTATGTCGGCCTGCCACTGGCGCAGGAGGCCACCCGGGCTGGGAAGAAGGTCCTCGGGTTCGACATCAACGCGGGTGTGGTC
>NZ_JBJFZS010000031.1:0-68289 GCF_045032595.1 Ornithinimicrobium jinqii | reverse complement strand
AAGGTAGCGTCGGGCACGTCGAGGTCTTTCGGATGGCTGGCGTAGGAACCTCCATCTTCGGAAGACCTCGACACCTACCCCCGGACCGACGCGCCAGCGCTCTCTACACCCTCATCTGTGAAGAGCCCCTTTGTGTCAGTGGTCGGGGTGACAGGATTTGAACCTGCGACCTCTTCGTCCCGAACGAAGCGCGCTACCAAGCTGCGCCACACCCCGTGGCTGATGCTGCGACCGACGAGCGGCACGCAGCGTCCGCAAGAATAACGCACGCGCCGCCCTGCGGCCGAATCCGCTCAGGTGACGGGCCGCAGCGTCAGCAGCGTCGCCTCCGGGCGGCACGAGAACCGGAAGGGGGTGTAGGGGTTGCCGCCCAGTCCTGCGGACACGTGCAGCCAGGCGGCGTCGGCCGGCGCCTGCTCGGACGGTGCGCTCCCCGCGCCCGGCCACCAGCGAGACAGGCCAGCCACCCGGCCCTTGTCCAGGTCGCAGTTGGTGACGAGAGCGCCATACCCGGGCACCTGGAGCTGTCCCCCGTGGGTGTGCCCGGCGATGAGCAGCCGCACCCCGTCGGCGCTCATCGCGTCCAGCACCCGCTGGTAGGGCGCGTGCGTCACCCCGATCGTCAGCGCGGCGTCGGGGGAGGCGGGGGCGGACACCGAGGCGTAGTCGTCGAGCTCGAGGTGCGGGTCGTCCACCCCGACGAGCTCGAGGCGGACGCCGGCGACGTCGAGCTCGACCCGACGGTGGGTCAGGTCGAGCCACCCCCGGGCTGTCAGCCCGTCGACGAGGTCCGCGGTGGGAAGCCGGACCGGGCTGAGCTCCTCCACCTTCCGGTGGCTGTCGTCGAAGTAGCGGAGCGGGTTCTTCAGCACCGGCGCGAAGTAGTCGTTCGAGCCGAGCACGAACAGGCCGGGCACGTCGAGCAGGCGGTCGTAGGTCTGCAGGACGGCAGGCACGGCCTCCTGGTCGGCCAGATGGTCACCGGTGTGCACCACCAGGTCCGGAGCCAGCGCGGCGAGGCCGGACACCCACTCGCGCTTGCGGTGCTGGCGAGGGACCAGGTGGAGGTCGGACAGGTGCAGGACGCGCAGCGGGCGGGTGCCGGCGGGCAGGCAGGGCACGTCCACCCGCCGCAGGGCGAACCACCGTGGCTCCACCCACGTCGCGTAGGTGACCGCCGCCCCCGCAGCTGCCGCACCCGTGCCCAGCACGCTCCACGCCCGTCGTTCCATCCCCCGATCCTCGCAGGCCCGGCCAGGGCTGGGGTGGGACACTGACAGGCATGACCGAGCAGAGCGGACTCAAGGCCACCCTCCAGCGCCACCTCACCGACGCGATGCGCGCACGGGACAAGGTGCGCGCCGGCTCGATCCGGATGGCCCTGACCGCGGTGACCAACGAGGAGGTCGCCGGCAAGGAGCACCGGGAGCTCACGGACGAGGACGTGCTGCGCGTGATCGCCAAGGAGGCGAAGAAGCGGCGCGAGGCCGCGGAGGCCTACACCGGTGCGGGGCGGCCCGAGCTCGCCGAGCAGGAGGAGGCCGAGCTGGCGATCCTCGAGGCCTACCTGCCCGCCCAGCTCGACGACGCCGAGCTGCAGCGGCTGGCCACCGAGACGGTCGCCGAGCTAGGGGTGTCCGGGATGGGCGGTATGGGGCAGGTCATGAAGGCGCTCCAGCCCAAGATCGCGGGGCGCGCCGAGGGCGGACGCGTGGCTGCAGCGGTGCGCGGGGCGCTGGGCACCTGACGGCGCCTGACCGCGGCTGAGGGCGGACGCCGGGAACGGGCCCTGGGTCAACCGTCCTGCCCGGGCGGAGCGATCGGGGGTGCCGGCTCCTCGGCCGGCGGGGGCTCCGGCGCCGGAGCCGGAGCGGGCGCCGGCTCGCTCGGTGCAGGCTCTGGCTCGCTCGGTGCCGGCTCCTCGACCGGCGGTGCCGGCTCCGCCGGTGGCTGGGCGGGCTGGGCGGGCGCCGGTTGGGCGGGCGCCGGTTGGGCAGGTGCCGGCTGGGCAGGTGCCGGCTGGGCAGGCGCCGGCGGGGCGGCGGCGGGCGCCTGCACCACGGGTGACCGTCCGGTAGAGACGTGGAGGATGACCGGCGTGGAGGTGCGGATCGAGGTGCCGGTGCCAGGGGTGGTGTAGACGACCGTGCCTTCGGGCTGGCTCGAGCCGACCGGCTGGACGCTGGCGGTCAGGCCGACGTCCTCGAGCTTCTCCTTGGCCTTCGCCTCGGTCATCCCGATGACGGAGGGGATGGTGATCCGCTTGCCGTTGAGGATCTCGTCGGACGGCTGCTCCCAGTCCTCGACCGGCTCGCCGGCCAGCGCCATGTCCATGATCCGCTTCCACAGGGGTGCGGCGATCGAGGAACCGTAGAGGGGGCCGTCGATGACGATGTCGCCGATCGTGAGGTCCTCCCGGTCGGCCCCGGCCTTGGCGCCGGTCGGCACGCCGACGAAGACGGCCGTCGACAGCTGGGGGGTGAACCCCGCGAACCAGGTGTGGGTCGAGTTGTCGTTGGTGCCGGTCTTGCCGCCGGCGGGACGGTCGCCCTCGAGGACGGCCTTCCAGCCCGAGCCGTCGGGGGAGACGACGCCCTGCAGCAGCTCGACGGCACCCAGAGCCACCTCCTCGTCGATCACGCGCTCGCACGCGGGCGTCTCCAGCGGGATCTCGGTGCCGTTGGTGTCCACGATCTTGGTGACGGGCAGGGGCTCGCAGTAGATGCCCCCGGAGGCGAAGGTGGCGTAGGAGCTGGCGACGGTCAGCGGCGAGGCGTAGTCGGCCCCGAGGACGATGGCCGGCGGGAAGGGGCTGAAGGTCTCGCCCGAGTCGTTGTGCATGCCCATCGCGGTCATCGTGCCGATGATGTCGCAGGTGCCGACCTGCGAGGCGAGCGTGGCGAACGCCGTGTTGACCGACAGGGCCGTGGCCTTGCGCAGGGTGATCTCGGAGTCGTGGTTCTGGTCGGCCGCGTTGCGGACGGTCCAGTACTCCTCGCCGATGGTGCACCCCTCGTCGAAGTCGTCCTGGAGGAAGACGCCCACGGGGAAGGTCTCCTCGCCCCCGGTGGGCTGGGGGTCCTCGGGGTTGTCGACCCAGACCCCTCCGAGGGTGGCGCGCCCCGGCTCCTTGAGGGCCAGCTCGGCCTCGACGGGGACGCCCTTCTCCAGCGCCTCGACGACCGTGTAGGCCTTCGCGACGGAACCGATCTCCATACCGCCGGGGCCGCCGTAGGCGCGGTCGACGTTCCAGTTGACCGCCGTGGTCTGGACCTTGTCCCCGGACTCGTCGAAGGAGTACGAGCTGGACTGGCCGAAGGCGAGCACGTGCCCGGTGCCCGGCTGGACGATCGAGGCGGCCGAGCCGATGTTGTACTCGTTCTGCGGGGTGGTCTCCCGCAGCGTCTTGGTCAGGTCCGCGGACAGCTTCGGGTCCAGCGTGGTCGTGATGGTCAGGCCACCGGTGGTCAGCTTCTCCAGCCGCTCCTCCTCGGTGGCGCCCAGCGCGGGCTGGTCCAGCAGCCACGTGGTGACGTAGTCGCAGAAGTAGGGGTTGCGGGAGTTGATGCACGATCGCTGGGAGTCGGTGAGCTCCAGGGCGGGGTCGCTCTCGCGGGCCTCCTGCCACTCCTGCTCGGTGATCATCTCCTGGTCGTACATCTTGTCGAGGACCAGGTTGCGGCGGGCCGTGGCCAGCTCGATGTCGGCGACCGGGTTGGTGGACGACGGGGCCCGGACGACCCCGGCGAGCAGTGCCGCCTGGGGGATCGAGAGGTCCTTGGCGTCGACGTTGAAGTAGTGCCGGGCCGCCGCCTGGACGCCGTAGACGTTGTCGCCGTAGAACGCCAGGTTGAGGTAGCCGACGAGGATCTCCTCCTTGGTCAGCCTCTCCTCCAGCGTCACCGCGTACTTCAGCTCGCGCAGCTTGCGCACGTAGCCGTCCATGCCCGAGCGGGAGTCGAGCTGCTGGAGGGCGTCGATGTCGCGGTTCTTGAGGGCCTCCTCCTTGAGCGCCATCTTGATGTACTGCTGCGTGAGCGTGGAGCCGCCCTGCGTCGAGTCGCTGGCGGCGTTGCTCACGACCGCCCGCGCCAGTGACTCGATGTCCATGCCGCCGTGGTTGTAGAAGCGCTCGTCCTCGATCGCCACCTGGGCGTCCTTCATGTGCTGCGAGATGTCCGCGCTGTCCACGATGATGCGGTTCTGCTTGGCCGGCGTGGCGAGCACGGAGCCGTCGGCCGCGACGATGCGGGACTGCTGCGCCAGCGGGTTCTCCTCGAGGTCGCCGGGGAGCTCCTCGAACATGCCCACGCCCTCGCGCGCGGCGAGGCCCGCAGCACCGATGACCGGCGCAGCCAGGCCGGCGCCGATGATCCCCATGAGCACCGAGACGGCGAGGAAGACCCCCAGCAGAGAGGTCACCCTGGCGGCTGTGAAGGCAGAACGCATGTCACCACGGTACGGGAGGTTTCTGAGATCCCCCTCAGGTTCGGGCCAGGAGTCGCGCCAGCTCCCCGGTGAGGAGGGGGTATGCCGTCGACGCCGGGTCGATCATCGCGAAGTGGTCCGCACCCTCGGGCAGGAGGAGACGGTCCCGGCCGGGGGTGGCCGCGGCCGACCACCACGACTCCGCCACCGCGACCGGCACCCGGTCGTCCGTGGTCCCGTGCACGACCACGACCGGGGAGGGCGTGGGGCCCAGCCGAGCGGGGTCGGCGAGCGAGTAGGCCTCGGGGAGGTCCGCCGGGGTCCCGCCCATCAGGTCGTGGGCAGCGCCGTCGTCCAGCCCGAGGTCGGCCACCGTCGTGAGGTCGAGGCAGCCGGCCAGCGACACCGCACCGACGACCGGGCCGTAGCCCGGGACAGGGGCGGCGGCGGGCTGGTGAAGCAGCCAGACCGCGAGGTGCCCCCCGGCGGAGTGACCGACGAGGACGACGGGGAGGGCGCCCGCCTCCTCCCGGCGCACGGCAGCGAGGGCGGCGGTGACGTCGTCGAACGTCCCCGGCGGCCCGCCCCCCACCATCCCGGAGCGGGCGAACTCGACCAGGGCGACGGCATACCCCTCGGAGGCGAGGGCGGCGGCCAGGGGGCGCAGGTGGGTGCGGTCCCAGACCGCCCGCCAGAACCCGCCGTGCACGAGCACCACCCAGGCGCGTGGGGCTGTGCTCGGCTCGTGCACCTCGTAGACCTGGTGCGGTGCAGGACCGTAGGACTCCGTGCGCGCGGGCTGCGGGCCGGGGCGGTCGAGGATGCCGCGGTCGGTGCTCACGCAGGCAGTCCTACCACGCACGGGGGTGGGTGTCGCTGGCTGCCGGTAGGGTCGGCGCCATGAGCATCCAGCAGTGGGAGTACGCCACCGTCCCCCTCATCATCCACGCCACCAAGCAGATCCTCGACCAGTGGGGAGAGGACGGCTGGGAGCTGGTGCAGGTCGTCGCCGGCCCGGACGGCAGCAACCTCGTCGCCTACCTCAAGCGTCCCAAGGGCTGAAGGGAGCCACCCATGAGCACCGTCGAGCAGCGTCTGGCCGAGCTGGGCCACGCCGTCCCCGAGGTGGCCGCCCCGGTCGCCGCCTACGTCCCAGCCGTGCAGCACGGCGACCTCGTCTACACCTCCGGCCAGCTGCCGTTCGTGAACGGCGCGCTGCCGACGACCGGCAAGGTCGGTGAGGGCCAGGGCCTCGTCGACCCCGAGGAGGCGAAGCGCCTCGCCGGTCTGTGCGCCCTCAACGCCATCGCAGCCGTGAAGTCGGTGGTCGGCGACCTGGACCGGGTCGTGCGGGTGGTCAAGGTCGTCGGCTTCGTCGCCAGCGACCCGTCGTTCACCGGCCAGCCGGGCGTCGTCAACGGTGCCTCCGAGCTGATCGGTGCCGCCTTCGGCGACGCCGGCGTGCACGCCCGGTCCGCCGTCGGGGTGGCGACCCTCCCCCTCGACACCCCCGTGGAGGTCGAGATCACTGTCGCCGTCCGCGACTGAGGTGCCCCCCTCGCGACCGGAGTTGGCGGACGGTCGTTCTCGGCCGGGCCGGACGCAGCGGAGAGCGGCATGGCGGGACTTCCCGATGCCCGGCGTGGTCGCCGCTCACTCCCAGCGCTGGTTGGACACGCCGGAGCCGGACAGGACCGTCGCGGCGGCCCGGCCGTCGGCGACGGTCATGCTGCTCCGCGAGGGCGCCGACGACGGGGTGGAGGTGTTCGTGCTGCGCCGCGCCTCGAGCATGGCGTTCGCCCCCGGGATGATGGCGTTCCCCGGTGGCGGCGTCGACCCGCGCGACGCCGATCCCGGCGTGCCGTGGGCCGGTCCGTCCCCCCGGCAGTGGGGGCGCCGGACCGGGACCACCGACGCCCTCGCCCGCGAGCTGGTCATCGCCGCCGCCCGCGAGGTCTTCGAGGAGTGCGGCGTGCTGCTCGCGGGCCCTGCCCCCGACCGTGTCGTCGCCGACCTCACCGACCCCTCGTGGGACGAGGAGCGGTCCCGGCTGCTCGACCGGAGCCAGAGCTTCGCGGAGATGCTGACCCGTCTCGGTCTGGTGCTGCGCTCGGACCTGCTGGCGCTGCGGGCGCACTGGACCACGCCGGTGTGCGAACCGAAGCGCTACGACACGCGCTTCTTCGCGGCGCGCATGCCCGAGGGGCAGATCGCCGACGACCTGTCCACGGAGGCGGAGCGGGTGGCGTGGGCGACCCCCCGGGCCATCCTCGCCGAGCAGGCGGCCGGTCGCGAGGTCCTCCTGCCGCCCACCCAGGTCATGGTCGAGCAGCTCGCCCACGTGGACGACCTGGACGGGTGGCTCGCCCGCCCGGTGCCGGTGCACCCCGTCATGCCGTGGCCGGTCGAGCGCGACGGGCAGCTGTGGATGCGTTCCCCGGTCGACGCCGACGGGAACGGGCTGCCCCCCGGTGACGCGGTGGGCGAGGGTCTGTTCCCGGACCAGACCCGGGGGAGCTGACCCCTCGTGCGTCCGACCACGATCGCCGACCCGTCCTGGCAGGGCGGCGGCTGGGGCGAGCGTGCGCACTGCGTGCTCTGCCCCAACCCCTCGCCGATGACGCTGGAGGGCACCAACACCTGGGTGCTGGCCGAGCCGGGTGGCGACGAGGTGGTCGTCGTCGACCCCGGCCCTCTCGACGAGGGCCACCTGCACGCGGTGCTGCAGCACGTCGCGGGACGGGACGCGCGGGTGGTGCTCACGCTGCTGACCCACGGCCACGCCGACCACGCAGAGTCGGCCGACCGCTGGGCTGATCTCACGGGTGCCCCGGTGCGGGCCGTGGGACGCGGTCACGACGACCTGGCGGAGGGTGAGACGGTGCGCGCCGGCGCGCTGGAGGTCCTCGTCGTGCCCACCCCGGGACACACGGCCGACTCCGTGTCCTTCCTCCTGCCCGCCGAGCAGGTGCTCCTCACCGGGGACACCGTCCTGGGCCGAGGCACCACCGTGGTGGCCTACCCCGACGGCGACCTCACGTCATACCTGGACTCCCTCGAGCAGCTGCGGCACCTGACCGGTTCGGGTCGGGCGACGAGCATCGCCCCCGGGCACGGCCCGGTCGTCCCCGACGCGGCCGGCACCGTGGAGCACTACCTGGCGCACCGGCACGAGCGTCTGGAGCAGGTGCGCACGGCGATCGCGCTGCTGCGCGGCGAGCACGTGGAGGCCGCCGTCGATCCGGGACCGGACCTGGCCGACCGCCTGGTGCAGAGCGTCTACGCCGACGTGCCGCGGGAGGTGTGGCCCGCAGCGAGGCTGAGCGTGCTGGCCCAGCTCGACTACCTCGGCGAGCTCTGAGCCCGCACCCTGGGCCGTTCGACGCGGGGGCTCAGCGCGCGCGGCGCCGCAGGCGGTCGAGATCGACGAGCGTGACGGCCTTGGCCCCCAGGATCAGCCAGCCGCGGTGGGCGAAGTCGGCGAGCGCCTTGTTGACCGTCTCCCGGCTGGCCCCCACGAGCTGGGCGAGCTCCTCCTGCGTCAGCTCGTGACCGACGAGCAGCCCGGCCTCGGTGCGGCGGCCGAAGCGGTCCGACAGGTCGAGGAGGGCCTTGGCCACGCGGCCGGGAACGTCGGTGAAGACCAGGTCGGAGATCCCCTCGTTGGTCAGGCGCAGGCGGTGGGCAAGACCGGCGAGCATCTGCATGGCGACCTCGGGGTGCTCGGACAGCACCGTGCGGAGCGCGTCGTTGCCCAGCGAGATGAGCTCGGTGTGGGAGATGACGTATGCGGTACTGACCCGCGGGCCGGGGTCGAAGAGGCTCAGCTCGCCGAACATCTCGCCGGGGCCGAGGACGGAGAGCAGGTTCTCGCGACCGTCCCCGGAGGTCCGGGCGAGCTTGATCTTGCCGCTGGCGATGACGTAGAGCGAGTCGCCCTGGTCACCCTCCCGGAAGACGATGTCGCCGCGCGACAGCCGATGCGGCGTCATCGAGTCCATCAGACGCTCCGCCGCCGCTCGGTCAAGGGCGGAGAAGAGCGGAGCCTTGGTCACGACTTGGCTGTCCACGGCCTCATGGTGCCACGTCGACCGTCTCAGGGTGCGGGTGGGTGTGTCGTGTGTCACGTCTACCCTGGGACCGTGAGCAGCCACGACGTCGAGCCAGGTCCGGTCCCAGGCGTGGTGGACGCCCCCGTCGAGAGCCCTCTGGCGCTGACCCGGCGCGCACGGCGGACGTACCGCATCCTCGCCGAGCACTACCCCGACGCCCGCTGCGAGCTCGACTTCGCCGACCCCTACCAGCTCCTCGTGGCCACCGTGCTGTCTGCGCAGACCACCGACGTCAGGGTCAACGGGGTGACACCGACGCTGTTCGCCCGCTTCCCCGACGCCCAGGCTCTCGCGGCGGCCGACCGGACCGAGGTGGAGACCATCGTCCAGCCGACGGGGTTCTTCCGGGCCAAGACCGACAGCCTCCTCAAGCTCGGCGCGGCGCTCGTCGAGCGCTTCGACGGCCAGGTGCCCGGTCGGCTGCGCGACCTCGTCACCCTGCCCGGCGTGGGTCGCAAGACGGCCAACGTCGTCCTGGGCGACGCCTTCGGGGTGCCGGGGATCACCGTCGACACCCATGTCGGCCGGCTCGTGCGCCGCTTCGGCTGGACCACGGAGGAGGACCCGGTCAAGGTCGAGCACGAGGTGGGGGTGCTCTTCCCCCGCCGGGAATGGACCCACCTCTCCCACGTCCTCATCTTCCACGGCCGGCGTACCTGCCACGCCCGGCGCCCGGCGTGCGGGGTCTGCCCGGTGGCGAGGCTGTGCCCCGCCTACGGGATCGGGGAGACGGACCCGGCGAGGGCGGCGTCGCTGGTGCGGACGGGACCGCGCGCGTGACGGCATACCCCGCTCCGTCGTGGTTGACGCGGTTCGCCGACGGGGTCCCGCAGATCGGGGGCCACCACTTCAGCAGCTTCCTGCCGCCGCAGGGCGGCGGGCGGAGACAGTCGGCGGTGCTCGTGCTCTTCGCCCCCGGTCCTGCGCTGCCTGAGGACACCACCGTGGTGATCACCGAGCGCGCGCACAGCATGCGGTCGCACGCGGGTCAGCCCGCCTTCCCCGGTGGGGGCACGGAGGCGGGCGACGAGAGCGTGGTCGCGACCGCGCTGCGTGAGGCGTGGGAGGAGATCGACCTCGACGGTTCGGGCGTGGAGGTGCTGGCGGACCTGCCGACGCTGCACATCCCGGTGAGCGGGTATGACGTGACCCCCGTCGTGGCCTGGTGGGGCCGGCCCGCCCCGGAGCGGCTGTGGGCGAAGGACCCCCGCGAGGTGGCCCGCGTGGTGCAGCCCAGCCTCGCGTCGCTGGTCGACCCCGCCGCCCGCTTCCAGGTGCGGCACCCGAGCGGGTTCGTCGGGCCGGCCTGGGACGTCGACGGGCTGCTGGTCTGGGGGTTCACCGCTGGTCTGCTCGACCGCATCCTGGACCTGTCCGGGATCGCGCAGCCGTGGGACCGGTCCCGGGTGCGGGACCTGGAGATCTGAGGGGGTCGGGCCTCAGGCGCGCTGGGTCTCGGCGGTCAGCGCCGGCGGCGGGGTAGAGCCGCCCTTGAGCTGGGCGGGTGCCTGCTTGAGGGTCGCCACCGTCTGCTGGGCATCGGCGATGGCCTTCTCCGGCTTGCCCTTGACCTGGGTGACCTGCTTCTTGCCGATGAAGGCCAGGATGCCGGCGACCGTGAAGAGCACGGCGGCGACGATGAGCAGTCCCGCCCACCACGACAGCCAGAGGGCGATCACGCCGGCCAGGCCGAGGAACAGCAGGCCGAGGCCGTAGAGCGCGACCACCCCGGCGCCGACGAACATGCCGGCGCCCTTGCCCGCGTGCACGACGTCCTGCTTGATCTCGACCTTCGCCAGCTCGATCTCGCCGCGCATGATCTGGGAGAGGTCGGTGGACACGTCGCTGACGAGCTGACCGATCGAACGCTCGCCGGTCGTGCCCAGGAGGGGCTGCTTGCCGGGGTCCACGGAGGTAGCCATGAGGGCGATGCTAGCGCCTGTCCTGCCAGGTCGCAGACCGGGCGGGCCCCGGGGGAGCCGACGGTGCGGGTGGCGGTGTCCGCCCAGGCGCCCCCTGAACTGCGCCCGGGGCGGACACCGTATCGACTCCCGGTCCCGTGACAGCCGGTGGGGCCAGCCTCGCAAGGGGCCTCCACGTCGATGTCTCCATCGTCCCAGCGCGAGCGCCCCGGGCCAACCAAGATTGGGACAAGGTTTGTTCAAGATTTGGTCAAGTCCGAAGCCCTGGGCGGTGCCGACCTACAGTGATCCGGTGAGCTCCCCGACCTTGACCGCTGTGGCCGACCTCGCCCGCCTGCCGGGTGTGGCCGACAGCGTGACCGCAGCCCGGGAGGCTTGCACCGCGCTGCGGTGGCACGAGGCCTTGCGCCGCCGCACACCAGAGGCCGCCGCGGAGTCCCGCGTGCGCGGGGCGGCCGCCAGTGCCCTGCTGGAGGGGGCGGAGCCCGCAGGGTCGGCAGGCAGCGTGGACCTCGTGCGCGACCTGGTCCGCGGTGCGGTCGACTGGGGCGAGCGGGGGCAGGACCCGGTATGGCGCGTGCTGGCGGGCGTCGTCCGCGCCACGGCCGCGACGGAGCGGGTGGGAAGCACCCAGCTGCGTTCGCCCGCGCAGGTGCTGGCGTCGCTGCACACCGCGGCGACGGGGGACCTGCTGCCGATGTCGCAGGTCGGCAGGCCGAGGCGCGCCGGGGAGGACTCCCTCGAGTGGACGGAGCTAGGTCCGGCCCCCGGGCTCGAGGAGATGCGGGCGCGGCTGGACCTCGTGCACGAACTGGTGGCCGCCGTCGCCTCGGCGGGGGCACCCACGCTGCTGGTCGCTGCGGTGGTCCATGCCGAGCTGCTCGTGGTGCGCCCCTTCGTCCTCGGCAACGGGGTGGTCGCCCGGGCCCTCGAGCGCGTGGTGCTGCGTGCCGGTGGCCTCGACCCGACCGGGGTCGCGGTGCCGGAGGTGGGGCACGCCGACAGGGCGGGGTCGGAGTACCGCGGCGCCGTCGGTGCCTACGCCTCGGGCGGGCCGGACGGGGTACGGCTATGGTTGACACACTGCGCGGAGGCCGCCGAGCGTGCGGCGGCCGAGGGTGGTCGCATCGCGGACGCCGTGAGGGCGGGTCGTCTCACGTCGGCGTGAACGCAGGGTGACCTCTGGGGGGCGTTCGCCTTACGCGTACGACAACTCGTGGTACTTGCTTTGCCCTGGGCGCGGGTGTCATACTTGTCTGTACAGCGCTCCTCGCAAGAGTCGTAGCGCGGGTGTTCGGGGCCATCCCCCCCTGGTCTTGAGCACCGACGGCCCCGGCTCCCCCCGCCGGGGCCGTCTTCATCTCTGCGGTGGGTCCTCCCCTCCGGACCCCGTCGACAGCCCGTCGACAGCCCGTCCACATGGTCGGGCGCAGCGGGACGTTCTCCACAGCCGTTCATGCCGGTCTGGCGGCCGGGCGCCCCCGGGATCAGCCTGGGGCGATGCACCAGGACTCCAGCTCGGTCGTCGGTCTCGTGGGTGGCACCGGCGGGGTGGGGGCCAGCACCCTGGCCTGCGCCGTCGCTGCGCTCGCCGCGGAGGTCGGTCTCAGCACCCTGCTCGTGGATCTGAGCCCGCACGGGGGCGGGCTCGACACGGTCGTGGGAGCGGCTCACCTGCCGGGGCGGAGGTGGCCGTCACGCGAGGAGGACCTGCAGCGCCTGCGCTGCAGCGAGCTGCCCACGGTCGACGGGCTGCGGGTGCTGAGCCACTCGCGCCGGGTCGCGCCCAGCCGGACCCTCGGCGGCGCGGCGGTCGAGGGGGTCGCCCGGCTGGCGAGGGCCCACGACGTCGTCGTGCTGGACCTGCCCCGCCCCGACCACCCCCGAGCCCTCGCCTGGTGGCACCTGGCCTCCTGCCCCGTGCTGGTCGTGAGCACCAGCCCCCCACAGGTCGCCGGCGCCCTCGCGGTGCGCGCGCTGCTGCCGACCGCTCGCGCCACCGTGGCGCGGACGTCGTCCGGGTGCGGGCTGCACCCCGGGGACGTGTCCGACCTGCTGGGACTGCCGCTGCTCGCACGCCTGGACCACGACCCCTCGGTGGCGACGGCGCTCCTCGAGGAGGTGGCGCCGGGCCGGGCCGAGGGAGCGGTGCGCGACGCCGCCGTGGCGGTGCTCGCGCTGGCGACCGGCGCGCGTCGGGGACTCACGTCAGGCAGGCGCGCCGACAACGGCACCGGGGACGAAGGACGCGGCGGTGAGGTGGCATGACGTCACCCTCGTCCCCGGTGGGTGGGGTGCCCGGCGGCCTCGCAGCCTCGCTGGGTCCGCTCGCCGGGCTCCTGGACGACCCGCGCGTGACCGACGTGCTCGTCAACGGTGGCACCGGGGTGTGGGCGGACCGGGGGCAGGGCGTCGAGGCGGTCGACGTCGCCCTCACCGACGAGCGCAGCGTCCGACGTCTGGCGGTGCGCCTGGCCGGGCTCGCGGGTCAGCGGCTCGACGACGCCAGTCCCTGGGTGGACGGGTTGCTGCCGGGCGGCGTGCGCCTCCACGCCCTCCTGCCTCCGCTCGTCGTGGGAGGACCACACGTCAGCCTGAGGGTGCCGCGCCGCGACTCACCCACCCTGGACGACCTCGCCCGCTGGGGTGCGCTCGACGCCACCTCGGTCGCCGTGCTGGAGGCGGTGGTCGCCCGACGGGTCTCCTTCGTGGTCACGGGCGGGACCGGTTCGGGCAAGACGACGCTCCTGGGGGCACTGCTCGCGGGGTGCGACCCCACCGAGCGCATCGTGGTGGTGGAGGACGTGCGCGAGCTGCGGGTCTCGCACCCGCACGTCGTGCACCTGCAGGGGCGCTGCGCCAACGTGGAGGGTCGCGGAGAGGTGACGCTCACGACGCTCGTGCGCCAGTGCCTGCGGATGAGACCCGACCGGGTCGTCGTGGGCGAGGTCCGCGGGGCCGAGGTGCGAGAGCTGCTCGCTGCCCTCAACACCGGCCACGAGGGCGGGTGCGGGACCCTGCACGCCAACGCGGCGGGCGACCTCGTGAGCCGGATGGAGGCGCTGGGGGCGCTGGCCGGCATGAGCCCGGCGGCGGTGCACGCCCAGCTCGCCAGCGCGATCGAGGTGGTCCTGCACGTGGCGCGCGACCCGGACGGTGCCCGTCGTCTCGTGGAGGTGGCGGTGCTGACCACGGACGAGCGCGGTCGCGTCGTGGCCGACCCGGCGATCAGTGGGTCCCCGGGTGCCTGGGTGGAGGGGCCAGGCTGGGCACGGCTGAGCTCGCGGCTGGGGCTGGGGCGTGGACGCCCCTGGGACGTCGCCGCTGGTGGCGAGCCCGTGGGCGGGGGGAGCGGTGAGTGAGGCCCTCGGCCCCGCCGGCGGGATCGCCCTGCTCCTCGGGGGGGCCGCAGCGCTGGCCGTCCTGCTGTGGCCGGCAGGGGACCGCGTTCACGAGGGGCGTCGGCGAAGACGGGCGGGGCGCGGCGGGAGGCGTGCTGGGAGGGGTGCTCCTCGTGGCTGGAGGGGCGAGCTGGAGGACCGCGTGCGACGGCGTGCACGGCATACCCCGGACGCGGGCGCAGGCGAGGTGCTCCTGCTCGACGGGCTGGCTGCCGCCCTGGAGGCGGGGCTGCCCACAGCGAGGGCGCTCCACCTGGCCCTCGAGGTCTCGCCCGGGGTCGACGCCGCAGGTCGGGGGTGGGAGGACCTCCGACGGGCGGCGCGGCACGGCCATCCGCTGGCCCCCGCCTGGGCGCGGCTGGCCCGCCAGACCGGGCGCCCGACCCTCGGCTCGGTGGCCCGTGCCTGGGCGGTGGCGTCCCGGTCGGGGGCGCCGCTGGCGTCGGCGGTGCGGACCAGCGCCGGCGCGGCCCGGGAGCGACGTCGGCTCGAGCGGGTTGTCGACGTGGCCACTGCCGGCGCCCGCTCGACGGCCACCGTCCTGGGACTGCTCCCCCTGGCCGGCGTCGGGCTCGCGGCCGTCCTCGACGTGCCCCCCTCCCGGCTCTACGGCACCCCAGCAGCGCTGGTCTCCGCACTGTGCGGACTCGTGCTCCTGGGGGTCGGCCACCTGGTGGTGCGACGCCTGGTGCGTCGGGTGCTGGACGGCATCGCATGACGGCGACGGTCCTGGCGGTGGCCGCCGCCGTCGCCGTGCTGACGTGGCCGGTCGGCGGTCCGGAGTGGACACCGGGTCGGCTGCGCGGCTCGGGCGTCGGGGGCACCGGCGGCCCCGTGCCGAGATGGAGACGGTGGGTACCGGGCGCGCGACCCAGGCGGGCCCCGTCACGCGCGGACGGGTCGCCGACGGCGCTCATGCCCGAGGTGCTGGAGCTCTACGCGCTGGCGCTCCTGGGAGGAGGGTCCCTCGCGGGCGCCGCCCGGTCGCTGGGGGCCTCGGTCCCCGGGGAGCTGGGTGCGGAGCTGGTGCGGATCGGTCAGGCCATGGAACGAGGTGAGGATGCCGAGGCCGTGTGGGGGGCGGTGGGACCGCACTGGTGGCCGGCGCGGCGCAGTCTCGACCTCGCTGCGCTCGCGGGTGTGCCACCGGGCGAGGCGCTGGTGGGCGCGGCGCGGGACCTGCGGCGGGACGCCGTCTCCGCCGTCGAGGTGGCCGCGGCGCGTCTGGGCGTGCGGCTCGTGCTGCCCCTGGCGCTGGCCTTCCTGCCCGCCTTCGTCCTGACCACCGTCCTGCCCCTGGTCCTGGCTCTGGTGCAGGACATGGGAAGCCTCCGGTGAGGCGGCTGTGCACAGGGCCGGTGCTGCGGGCCCGCCTGTCCACAGGTCCGGGCGAGGGTCTGGTCGACGACCGGGCACGACCTCAGGGTGGTGGCAGGCGGGCCACCGGGTCCGCGACCACCGGAGAACGACTCCGGGGAGAGAGGAGAGAAGTGATGAGGATCCGACGGTTCAGGACGGCTCTGACCCAGTGGAGGCAGCGGGCGGAGGCCGGCATGTCGACGGCGGAGTATGCCGTGGGCACGATCGCAGCGTGCGCGTTCGCCGCGCTGCTGCTCACCGTGATCAGGTCGGGCGCGGTCGAGGGGCTGGTCTCCACGGTGATCACCACCGCATTGTCGGTGTCGCTGTGAGCGCGCGCGGGCACCGGCGCCAGGACGCGGGGATGGCGACGGCCGAGCTGGCCATGGCGATCCCTGCCGTGGTGCTGGTGCTCGCGCTGTGCCTCACCGCCATGGCCCTGGGGATCGACCAGGTGCGCTGCGTGGACGCGGCACGCGTGGGCGCGCGCGCCGCGTCGCGCGGCGAGCCCGCCCAGGTCGTGAGGGAGCTGGCCGAAGGACGCGCGCCCACAGGCTCCACGGTGACGGTCGAGGCCGGCCCGGCCACCGTCACCGTCGCGGTCGTCGCCCCGCCCCGGGTCCGGCTGCTCCCGGCGGTCCCGGCCGCAGCTGCGTCGGCCGTGGCGGTGTGGGAGCCGGGAGCCGGACCGTGAGGTCGCGCACGGCGACGAGGCTGGTGCCGACACCCGACCGGGGTTCGGGGACGGTGCTGGCCCTCGGGCTGCTGGGCGTCCTCGGGACCCTGCTGCTGGCTGGGGTGCTGGTCGTCGCGGTGAGCGTCGGTGGTCAGCACGCACGCACCGCCGCGGACCTGGCGGCGCTCGCAGGAGCCGGACGCGCGGTCTGGGGTGTGTCGCAGGTCGAGGTGTGCGGCGTGGCGGCACAGGTCGCGCACCAGAACGGAGGGCTGCTGACCAGCTGCGAGGTCTCGTTCGGCCACGACTCGTCACCGGTGCCGCGCGTCGACGTCGAGGTCGTCACGCAGGTGGCGGGGCGGTGGACGCTGCGCGCCACGGCTGCGGCCGGAGGGGCCGCCGCCGAGCAGTGAGGCGCGGGATCAGCCCCTCACCGCCCCTGGTCGAGGGCGGTGAGCCTTCCCAGCGACTCGCCTCAGGGCGTGGAGCGCGGCGGCGGAGGCGTGGACGACGAGGTGGTGGGGGTGGTGCCGCGAGGAGCGGTGGTGCCGGGTGCGGTGGAGGGGCGGTCGAGGCTCGAGCGGTCCTCGGTGCGCGTGGCACGGCGGTCGGCGTCCTTGGCCTGCTTGCGCAGCTCGCGGACCTCGCGCGAACGGCGGGCCTTGGTGCGGGCACCGGCACCGGCCATCCAGAGGCCGAGGGCGGCGACGGCCAGGGTCGCGACCCCCGCGAGGTAGAGCCACAGCGGCAGCATCTCGATGTTGAGGATGCCGTAGTTGATGCTGACGGGATCCATGCCGCCGGTCGCCAGCACCATGTAGGCGATCACAGCAGCGGCCAGGAGGATGAGGAGGAGGCCGAAGATCAACATGGCGGACCTTTCGTGTCAGTCGTCGCGCCGGGGCGAGTGCCAAGGACGGCCCGCGCGCGAGGCAACGGTGCTCGTCGCAGGCTAGCCCAGGTCGGCATACGCGGCGACCCGATCGGGGCACGCGGCGACCGATCGGGGCACCCCGCTACCGGTCAGATCACCCGCGCCACGTCGACCGGACGCTCGCTGAGCAGGTGGGCGAGCACGGCGACGGCCCCCGCCCGGTCGAGGGGCTCGTTGCCGCTGCCGCACTTGGGTGACTGGACGCACGCTGGGCAGCCGGCCTGGCACGAGCAGGCCTGCACCAGGTCGAGGGTCGCGGTGAGCCAGGACGCCGCCTCGCGGAAGCCCCGGCGTGCGAAGCCGGCGCCGCCCGGATGGCCGTCGTAGACCATCACGGTCGGCAGCCCGGTGTCGGGGTGCAGAGCCGTGGAGACCCCGCCGAGGTCCCAGCGGTCGCAGGTGGCCAGCAGCGGCAGCATCCCGATGCTTGCGTGCTCGGCGGCGTGGAGCGCACCCGGCACGGCGTCCTCCCCGAGCCCGGCGAGGGCGAGCTCGTCCTCCGGCAGCGTCCACCAGACGGCCTGGGTCAGCAGGCTGCGCTCCGGCAGCTCGAGGGCGTGCGTCCCGATCACCTCGCCGGTCGGCAGGATCCGCTGGAACGAGGTCACCCGCGTGGTGACCTCGACGCGTCCGGTGTGCAGCCGCGCCGCACCCCACACCTCCTCGCCCTCGCGGGAGCGGACGGTGAAGGTGCTCTCGCTGCGGGCTCGCGTGGACCACCCCGGGTCACCGGCGACGACGAGCGCGACCGCCGCCTCGAGGTCGAGGTCGGTCACGACGTGGCGCTGGCCCTGGTGGACGTAGACGGCGCCGGCGTGCACCGTCGTCAGCGCCCGGTCCTCGTCGACGGTCCCCAGGACCCTGCCGCTGCGGGCGTCGACGATCTGGACCGCCTGGCCCGCGTCGCGCAGCTGCAGATGGTCCGACGGCCGCTCGGGGCGAACCCAGAACCAACCGGTCGGCCGGCGGCGCAGCACCCCGCCGGCGACGAGCTGCTCGGTCAGCGCCGGCACCGTCGGTCCGAACCACTCGACGTCGTCGCGGGTCAGGGGCAGCTCGGCCGCGGCGGCGGCGAGGTGGGGGCCGAGCACGTAGGGGTTCTCCGGGTCGAGCACGCACGCCTCGACGGGCGTCTCGAAGATCAGCTCGGGATGGGTCAGCAGGTAGGTGTCCAGCGGGTCGTCGGCCGCGACGAGGACGGCCAGCGACGGTGCGCCGCGCCGCCCGGCCCGCCCGGCCTGCTGCCAGAAGGAGGCCCGCGTCCCCGGCCACCCCGACATCACGACCGCGTCCAGCCCGGCGATGTCGATGCCGAGCTCCAGGGCGCTGGTCGCGGCCAGCCCCAGCAGCTGCCGGCCGCGGAGCGCACCCTCGAGGGCTCGGCGCTCCTCGGGCAGGTAGCCGCCACGGTAGGCCGCCACCTGTCCTGGCACCCCGGCGCCGCGCGCGTCGAGCTCGTCCCGCGTCCGTGACGCCACGACCTCGACGCCCTGCCGCGAGCGTGCGAAGGCCACCGTCTGCACGCCGGTCTCGACCAGATCGGCCAGCAGCGAGGCCGACTCCGCCACCGTGCCGCGCCGGCGTCCGTCGTCCTGCTCCGGCGGCTGCCACAGGGCGACGACGGTCTCGCGCCGCGGGGAGGCGTCCTGGGTGACGGCGACGACCTCCTGTCCCAGGAGGGCGCGGCCCAGGACCTCCGGCTCCGCCACGGTCGCCGAGGCGAGGACGACGGTGGGACGTGCGCCATACCTCGCGGCCACGCGCAGGAGGCGCCGGAGGACGGCGGAGACGTGCGCGCCGAAGACACCCCGGTAGACGTGGCACTCGTCGACGACGACGTAGCGCAGCGCCCGCAGGAAGGTCCGCCACCGTTCGTGACCCGGCAGCAGCGTGTGGTGGAGCAGGTCGGGGTTGGTGAGCACGTAGTGGGCGTGGTCCCTGATCCAGCGCCGCTCCTCGGTGGGCGTGTCCCCGTCGAGCGTGGCCACCCGGACACCCGGCACCGCCAGGGTATGGAGACGCTCGGCCTGGTCCGCGCCCAGCGCCTTGGTCGGGGCCAGGTAGAGCGCGGTCGCCCCCCGGCCCGTTCCCGAGCCGGTGCCGTCGCACAGCGCGGTGAGCACCGGCAGCAGGAAGCCCAACGACTTGCCGGAGGCGGTGCCGGTCGCGACGAGCACGTGCCGGCCCTCGTGGGCGAGCTCGGCGACGCGGGCCTGGTGCTCCCAGAGCGTGTCGATGCCCTCGCCGAGCAGGGCGGCCGTCACCTCGGGCGCGACCCAGTCCGGCCAGGGCACGACCCGTCCCTCGCGGGCGGGCAGCGTCCGGACGTGGACGAGCCGTTCCGCGCGCTGCCCCCGGGTGAGGTGCGCGAGCGCGGAACGGGGGTCGAAGCCCGGGGGCTCCGGAGGGTCGGTGCGGTGCGCTGCCATGACCCCTCCACGGTACGACGGTGCACCCACACACCCTGCGACGCGACGACATGCCAGACCGCTGGTCCGACCCACCCGCCGCCATTCACTACAGTGACCCCAACCACACCGGGGGCGTCGAGTCCCCGCGTCGTCGCCCGCACGGTCGCGGGCCTGCTTCAGGAGGCTGCACATGCAACCAGTCCGTGCCGCGAGCGACATCTCGCTCGACACGGCGGACACCTCGATCGTGATCGTGGTGCTCTGCATCTCGCTCGTCGCACTCGTGATGGGCTTCATGTTCCGCAAGGAGGTCCTCAAGGCCTCTCCCGGGACCGAGGCCATGCAGGAGATCGGGGGCGCGGTGCAGGAGGGGGCCTCCGCCTACCTGCAGCGCCAGTTCAAGACGCTCGCCGTCTTCGCGGTGATCGCCTTCTTCCTGCTGCTCGTGCTGCCGGCGGACGACACGTTCGTCCGCATCGGCCGCTCGGTCGCCTTCTTCTTCGGTGCCCTGTTCTCCGCCACGATCGGCTACCTCGGCATGAACCTGGCGACCCAGGCCAACATGCGCGTCGCCGAGGCCGCCCGCTCGACCGGCCGGGACGCGGGGATGCGCATCGCGTTCCGCACCGGCGGCACGGTCGGAATGGCCACCGTCGGCCTGGGCCTGCTCGGCGCCGCCACGGTCGTCCTCGTCTTCCAGGGGGACGCCGCCAAGGTGCTCGAGGGCTTCGGCTTCGGCGCGGCGCTGCTCGCGATGTTCATGCGCGTCGGCGGCGGCATCTTCACCAAGGCCGCCGACGTCGGCGCGGACCTCGTCGGCAAGGTCGAGGCCGGCATCCCCGAGGACGACCCCCGCAACGCCGCCACCATCGCCGACAACGTCGGCGACAACGTCGGCGACTGCGCCGGCATGGCCGCCGACCTGTTCGAGTCCTACGCCGTCACGCTGGTCGCCGCACTCATCCTCGGCTCCGCCGCCCTGGGCGCCGAGGGCGGGCTCACCCTCCCCCTCGTCATCCCGGCCATCGGCGCGTTGACCGCGATCCTCGGTGTCTACGTCACCAAGGCCCGGCCCGGCGAGAACGGCCTGCAGGCCATCAACCGCGGCTTCTACATCTCCGCCGGCGTGGCCGCGGTCGCCTCGGTGGTCGCCGCGCTCGTGCTCGTCCCGCACAGCGCCGCCGAGCTCGTCCAGCAGCAGTCCATCCTGGGCGGCCCTGCCGCCGAGCTGGACCTCAACCCCGCCGTGCGGTCTGCCGCCGCGGTGGTCGTCGGCATCGTGCTCGCCGCCTTCATCCTGTGGCTGACGGGCCACTTCACCGGCACCGAGAGCAAGCCGACCAACGACGTCGCCCGGACCTCCCTCACCGGCCCCGCCACCGTGATCCTCGCCGGCATCGGCGTGGGCCTGGAGTCGGCGGTCTACACCGCCGTCACCATCGCCGCCGCCATCTTCGCCCTGTTCATCCTCGGCGGCGGGTCGCTGATCCTGTCGCTGTTCTTCGTGGCCCTCGCCGGCTGCGGGCTGCTCACCACCGTCGGCGTCATCGTCGCCATGGACACCTTCGGCCCCGTCTCGGACAACGCCCAGGGCATCGCCGAGATGTCCGGCGACGTCGACGGCGAGGCGGCCCAGATCCTCACCGAGCTGGACGCGGTCGGCAACACCACCAAGGCCATCACCAAGGGCATCGCGATCGCGACGGCCGTGCTGGCCGCCACCGCGCTGTTCGGCTCCTACTTCGACGCCATCCAGCAGACCATCGGCTCGGCGCTCGGCGAGAACGAGGACCTGCTCCAGTCCTTCCTCGTCTTCGACCCGCGCGCCCTCGTCGGCATCCTCATCGGCGGCTCGGTCGTCTTCCTCTTCTCCGGCCTGGCCATCAACGCGGTGACCCGCGCGGCGGGTGCGATCGTCTTCGAGGTGCGCCGCCAGTTCCGCGAGAAGCCCGGGATCATGAACTACACCGAGAAGCCGGACTACGCCCGAGTCGTCGACATCTGCACCCGCGACTCCCTGCGCGAGCTGGCCACCCCCGGCCTGCTGGCCGTCTTCGCCCCGATCGCCGTCGGCTTCGGTCTCGGCGTCGGTGCGCTCGCCGGCTACCTCGCCGGCGCGATCGGCACCGGTGTGCTCATGGCGGTCTTCCTGGCCAACTCCGGTGGTGCCTGGGACAACGCCAAGAAGATCGTCGAGGACGGCGCCTACGGCGGCAAGGGCAGCGACGCGCACGCGGCCACCGTCATCGGGGACACGGTCGGCGACCCGTTCAAGGACACCGCCGGCCCGTCCATCAACCCGCTGATCAAGGTGATGAACCTCGTCGCCCTGCTCATCGCCCCCGCGATCGTCGGTCTCACCTACGGCGACGGCGCCAACGACCTGGTCCGCTGGGCGATCGCCCTCGGCGCCACCGTCGTGATCGTCGTCGCGGTCGTGATCTCCAAGCGTCGCGACATCGCCATCGGCGACGCACCCGAGGCCGCGCACGCCCTCTCCGGCAGCCGCGAGGAGTAGGAGCCTGCCCTGCCGCACCCGACGGACGCACCGGCCGCCGCCCCACCGCACCTGACGGAGGGGGCGGCGGCCGCGCTGCGCGCGGACCTGCAGGACGCGGGGTATGCCGTGGACCACCTCGACACGCTGCTCGGCGAGGTCGCGGCGGGCGCCCTGCACCGCGAGCAGCCGTTCCTGGCCCGTCGTGCGCTGGTCGCCTCGAGCGACCCGGCGGCGGTGCTGGCCCGGCTCTTCGTGCTGGGCAGACCGGTCCCTGCGGCGGACGTCGACCGGGCGCTGCCCCGCACGGGCGCGACCGGGCTGCTGACCGGCGGGCTGGCGCGGACGGACGACCACGACGGCCTCGTCGCCCTGGTCGACCTGCGCCCCTACGGCGACGAACGGCATACCTGGTGGGTGGTCTCCGACCTGTCCGAGACGGTCCGGGGCGGCCCCCTGCCCACCGACCACGTGCTCGGCGTGGGCGGAGCCTCGATCACGCTCGCCTCCTGGACACCTCGCCCGCAGGTGGGCAGGGCCCTCGACATCGGGACCGGCTGCGGGGTGCAGGCGCTGCACCTGGCGGGGCACGCCGACCAGGTCGTCGCCACCGACCTGTCGCAGCGCGCCCTCGCCCTCGCCCGGCTCACCGCGTCGCTCGGCGGCCTCGCTCTCGACCTCCGGCACGGCAGCCTGCTGGGCCCGGTCGAGGGGGAGACCTTCGACCTGGTGGTCAGCAACCCGCCGTTCGTCGTCACGCCGCGCGGGGCGGGCGTGCCGGTCTACGAGTACCGGGACGGCGGTGCCGCGGGCGACAGCCTCGTCGCCGGGCTGGTCGGGGGCCTCGCGGCGCACCTGCGCCCGGGCGGCGTGGCCCAGCTGCTCGCCAACTGGGAGCTCGCCCCCGGCGTCGACTGGCGCGAGCGGGTGGGCGGCTGGCTGGACGGGACGGGGCTGGACGCGTGGGTGGTCCAGCGCGAGGTCCAGGACGTCGCGGAGTACGCCGAGACCTGGGTCCGTGACGGCGGCCAGCGACCGGGGTCGGCCGGGTTCGACCCGCTGTACGCCGCGTGGCTGGACGACTTCGCGGCGCGCGGTATCGCGCACGTGGGGTTCGGCGTGGTGACCCTGCAGCGCCCGGAGACCGACCGCGAGCCGTGGCGCGACCTCGTCGACGTGAGAACGCCGGTCGCCTCCCCGATGGGCCCGACCGTGCTCGCCGGTCTGCAGGCCAGGACCTGGCTGGCCGAGCACACCGCCAGCGAGCTGCTCGACGTGGCCTGGCAGGTCGCCGACGACGTGACCGAGGAGCGGGTCGGGCGGCCGGGGGCGATCGACCCGCAGGTCATCCAGCTGCGACAGGGGGGTGGGCTGCGCCGCGTGGTGCGGATGGACACGCTGTCCGCGGGACTGGTCGGTGCCTGCGACGGCGACCTCACCGCGCGTCAGCTGTGCGCCGGCCTGGCGGTGCTGACGGAGGTGGCGGCCGCCGAGGTCGAGGCACAGGTGCTGCCGGTGCTGCTCGAGCTCGTCAAGGACGGGCTGCTGCGCTGAGCCGGGTGGCCGGGGGCCTCAGCCGAAGCGGTACCCCGAGCGCGAGATCGTGAACGAGCGGCCCAGCGTGCTGCTCGTGCAGGTCACGCCGTCCTCGCCCGAGGTGCAGGTGGTCGGGCCGACCGTCAGGCTCGAGCCGTAGGGGAGCACTGCGAGCGTGGCGCCGTCGAGGTCCAGCGTCTCCCCGTCGACCTGCTCGACCCACCACCCGCCCGTCGAGACCTGGGCCTGGCCCGTGAGGGCCTCGGGCACGCACGTCCAGGCACCCCGCTGGTCGCTCATCGTCATCGCGTCCGCCTCGGCGGTCGTGCAGTCGCCGATCGAGGTGCCGACGAGCTGGTCCGCCGGGGCGGTGTAGGTCTTGTCCGACACCTGGCACACGGCCGTGACGGCGGTCACCGAGCACGCGATGTTGCCGGTCGGGGAGACGAAACCGGCATGCTCGCCGTCGATCGAGATGTCGGTGCCGCCGCTGGCCGAGCGGTCGCCCCCGGCCACCGGGAGGTCGGCCGGGGCGGTCGGCGGCCCGGTCGGGGCCGCGCTCTCCTGCCCGGCGTCCCCGCCGTCGCCCTCGCCGCCTGTGCCCCCGCCGTCCTCGACCGTGCTCTCCGGGTCGCCGGGCGTGTCGCCCTCGTCGCTGCACCCGGCCAGCACCAGCCCCCCGGCCAGCACGAGGGCGGCCAGCGGACGCACCCGGCCGCGGCGCGGCACACCTGCTCTCGTTCGGACGGTCATAGCACGGCAGCGTAGTCGTTTCCCCGCCATGGGCTACCGTGACTGCCCGAGGTCCCGTGTCGGAGTCGCGACGAATCCGCGGCACACGGTGGTCCTTCGAAGGAGGTTGGACGCCATGGCAGGTGGGCACAAGCTGGTGATCGTCGAGTCGCCGGCCAAGGCGAAGAAGATCGGGGAGTTCCTCGGCAGCGGCTACCAGGTCGACGCCAGCGTCGGCCACATCCGCGACCTGCCCAACCCCTCCGAGCTGCCGCCGGAGATGAAGAAGGGTCCGTTCGGCAAGTTCGCGATCAACGTCGACGAGGGCTTCGAGCCCTACTACGTCGTCGATGCCGACAAGAAGAAGAAGGTCGCCGAGCTCAAGAGGGCCCTCAAGGGTGCCGACGAGCTCTACCTGGCCACGGACGAGGACCGCGAGGGCGAGGCCATCGCCTGGCACCTGCTCGAGGTGCTCAAGCCCACGGTCCCGGTCAAGCGGATGGTCTTCCACGAGATCACCAAGGAGGCCATCCAGCGCGCCGTCCACGAGACGCGCGAGCTGGACACCGACCTCGTCGACGCGCAGGAGACCCGCCGCGTCCTCGACCGCCTCTACGGCTACGAGGTCTCGCCGGTGCTCTGGCGCAAGGTCAAGCAGGGGCTGTCCGCAGGGCGGGTGCAGTCGGTCGCGACCCGTCTGGTCGTGGAGCGGGAGCGGGAGCGTATGGCGTTCCGCTCGGCCTCGTACTGGGACGTCGAGGGGGACTTCGCGCCCGCGGGGGCGGGGCGGTCCGCCAGCGACGCCTTCACCGCCCGCCTCTCCGCGCTCGACGGGCGCCGGGTCGCCACCGGTCGCGACTTCGCCGACGACGGGACGCTGCGCGGCAAGAACGTCGTGCACCTGGACGCCACCGGTGCGCAGGCGGTCGCCGACGGCGCCCGGGAGGCCGACGTCGCCGTCAGCCAGGTCGCCGAGAAGCCCTACACCCGCCGACCCTCGGCCCCGTTCACCACCTCGACCCTGCAGCAGGAGTCCTCCCGCAAGCTGCGGATGAACAGCCAGACGACCATGCGCACCGCGCAGCGGCTGTACGAGAACGGCTACATCACCTACATGCGGACCGACTCGACGACGCTGTCGGGGTCGGCCATCGACGCCGCGCGCTCGCAGGCGCGGGACATGTACGGCGCGGACTACGTCCCCGAAGCGCCGCGGACCTACGGCAAGAAGGCCAAGAACGCCCAGGAGGCGCACGAGGCGATCCGCCCGGCCGGCGACCGGTTCCGCACCCCGGCGCAGGTGGCCGGCGAGCTGCGCGGCCAGGAGTACGCCCTCTACGAGCTGATCTGGAAGCGCACGGTCGCCTCGCAGATGGCCGACGCCAAGGGGTCCACCGCCACCGTGCGGCTCGAGGCCGGGCTGCCGGACGGCACCCGCAGCGGGGACGGGGTGGCGTACGCGGTCGCCGAGTTCTCGGCCTCCGGCACGGTCATCACCTTCCGCGGCTTCCTCGCCGCCTACGAGGAGGGCCGGGACGAGGGCCGCTACTCCGGTCCGGAGGCCGACGAGGGCGTAGGTCGACGCCTGCCGAGGCTGAGCGAGGGGGTGGCGCTGGAGACGCTGCGCGCCGAGGCGCAGGGCCACCAGACCTCCCCGCCCGCCCGGTTCACGGAGGCGACGCTGGTCAAGGCGCTGGAGGAGAAGGGTATCGGCCGTCCGTCCACCTACGCGGCGACGGTCGGCACGATCCAGGACCGGGGGTACGTGCGCACCCGCGGGTCGGCACTGATCCCGACCTGGCTGGCGTTCGCGGTGACCCAGCTCCTGGAGCGGCACTTCCCGACGCTGGTGGACTACGACTTCACCGCGTCGATGGAGGAGGACCTGGACCGTATCGCCCGTGGCGACGAGCAGCGGGTCACCTGGCTGCGGCGGTTCTACTTCGGACCCGAGGGCACCGACGGCGCCGGTCTGCGCGACCTCGTGCAGGACCTCGGTGACATCGACGCCCGTGGGGTGTCGACGGTCGAGATCGGTGAGGGCGTCGTGGTCCGGGTCGGACGCTACGGCCCCTACGTCGAGGTCGAGGGCGCCGAGGGAGAGGCGCGCCGCGCGACCGTGCCCGACGACATCGCGCCCGACGAGATGACCCCGGAGAAGGGTCGCGAGCTGCTCGAGGTCGCCGCCGACGACGGCCGCGTCCTCGGGCAGGACCCGGAGACCGGGCACGACGTCGTCGCCCGGGCCGGCCGCTACGGTCCCTACGTGACCGAGGTGCTCCCGGAGACCGACGAGCCCGTCAAGCGCGGAGCCAAGAAGCCCAAGCCGCGCACGGGAAGCCTGTTCCAGGGGATGGACCTGGCCACGATCGACCTGGAGACAGCGCTGCGCCTGATGTCGCTGCCCCGCGTCGTCGGCGTCGACCCTGAGTCGGGCGAGGAGATCACGGCCCAGAACGGGCGCTACGGGCCCTACCTGAAGAAGGGCACCGACTCCCGCTCGCTGACCGGTGAGGACCAGATCTTCGGGATCTCGCTGGAGGAGGCCCTGGCCATCTACGCCGAGCCCAAGCAGCGCGGACGGGCGGGCGCCAAGCCGCCGCTGGCCGAGCTCGGGGCAGACCCCGTGTCGGGCAAGCCGGTCGTGGTCAAGGAGGGCCGCTTCGGGCCCTACGTCACCGACGGCGAGACCAACGCGACCCTCCGCAAGGACGACGACCCCGAGTCGATCACCCCCGAGCGCGGCTTCGAGCTGCTCGAGGAGAAGCGGGCCAAGGGCCCCACCACCCGCAAGCGCGCCGCCCAGAAGACGACGGCGAAGAAGACGACGGCGAAGAAGACGACCGCCAAGAAGACGACCGCCAAGAAGACGACGGCGAAGAAGGCCTGACCCGCGCGGTCAGGTCCGCAGCGCCTGCTCCAGGTCGGCGATGATGTCCTCGGCGGACTCGAGCCCGACCGACAGCCGCAGCACGCCGGCCCCGGGCTTCGCCTCGTCCACGACCGGGCGGTGGGTGACCGCCGCTGGGTGCTGCACGAGGGTGTCGACCCCGCCCAGGCTCACCGCGTGCACGATCATCCGGACGCTCTCGGCCACCCCGGCCGCGCGCTCGAACGACCCGAGGTCCATCGACAGCACCGCTCCCGGCCCGGCCATCTGCGTGCCGACGAGACCGGCGGGGTCGGCCCCCTCCAGCCCGGGGTAGTACACGCGCCGCACGTCGGTGTGCGCGTCCAGCCAGTGAGCGACGACCTGGGCGCTGTCCTGCTGGGCGCGGACGCGCACGGGCAGGGTCTGCAGGCCGCGGTGCGCCAGGTAGGCGGACAGCGGGTGCAGGATAGCGCCGGTGATCGCGCGCACCGGGCGGATGTGCTGCGCCGTCTCCTCCGAGCAGGCCACGACCCCGCCGAGGACGTCGCCGTGCCCCGCGAGGAACTTGGTCACCGAGTGCAGCACGATGCTGGCTCCCTGCTCGAGCGGACGCTGCAGCACCGGGGTGGCGAAGGTGTTGTCGACGAGCACCGGCACGTCGGCGGCCTGCTCGCACAGTACGCGCAGGTCGACGAGGTCGAGGGTGGGGTTGGCCGGTGTCTCGACGACGACGAGCCCGGTGTCGGGCTCGATCGCTGACGCGACGTCCTCCGCCGTCGCCCAGGTGACGCGGGTGCCGAGCAGGCCGCTGGCGAGCAGGTGGTCGCTGCCACCGTAGAGCGGGCGGATCGCGACGACGTGCGGCCTCCCCGCCGAGACGCACGACAGGAGCGTCGCGGTCAGCGCGGCCATCCCCGACCCGAAGGCCACCGCGGCCTCGGCGCCCTCCAGCCCCGCGAGCGCCCCCTCGAAGCGCGCGACCGACGGGCTCCACAGCCGCTGGTAGACGGCGGTCTGCCCCGCCTCGCGCGCGAACCCACCACCCATGTGCTCGTAGGCCTCGCCCCCCTCCCGCACCGTGGGCAGGGGATAGGTGGTCGACAGGTCGATCGGCGGGACGTGGACCCCCAGCGTCGTGAGGTCGTCCCGCCCGGCGTGCACAGCGCGGCTGTCGAAGCCAAGATGTTCGGTGCTCATGATCATATGGTGCAGACCCTGCGTGAAAAGATCAACTTCCACGAAGTATGCGGCCACATGGGCCATCCGCGACCGTAGACGGTGCGGTCGCGCACCTCCCCAGGCTGCGCGGGCACGGCATACCCTCGTCCCGTGCCGAAGAATCCTCAGCCCGACCGCAAGCCGCTCGACCCGACCGACCTCGCCCTCGTCCGCCTGCTCGAGCAGGACGGGCGCATGTCCAACGCCATGCTGGCCCGCGAGGTCGGCATCGCGGAGTCCACCTGCCTGGTGCGCGTGCGCTCGCTGCGCGACCGGGGGGTCATCCGCGGGATCCACGCGGACATCGACCCAGTGGCCGTCGGCAGACCCGTCGAGGCGATGATCGCGGTCCGCTTCGGCGGCCACCGCCGCAGCCACTTCGAGCAGTTCACGGAGGAGGTGCCCCGGCTGCCCGGCGTGCTCGGGGCCTTCCACGTGTCGGGGGCCATCGACTACTACGTGCACGTGGCGACCGAGTCGGCCGACGCCCTGCGCGACTTCGTCCTCGACCACCTCACCAACCGTCCCGGCGTGCTGCACGCGGAGACCTCGCTGATCTTCGAGTCGTTGCGCGGCCGGGGCACGATGACCCGCACGGGTGACGCGCCCGAGCAACCGGCTTGACCCTCACGCGACGGGAGGCCCCAGGATCGGGAACGTGATCGAGAACCTGCTGATGAGCGACGAGCTGCTGACCGTGGGCCAGGTGGCCGAGGCCCTCGGCGTGACGGTGCGCACCCTGCACCACTACGACGAGATCGGGCTGGTCGTGCCCTCGGAGCGCAGCCGCGCCGGCTACCGCCTCTACACGGAGGCGGACCTGCGGCGGCTGCAGCACGTCGTCGTCTACCGCCGGCTCGGCTTCCCGCTGGAGGAGATCGGGGAGCTGCTGGACGGCGCCGGCAGCGACACGGTTGTGGAGCACCTGCGTCGTCAGCGGGAGACGGTCACGCACCGGGTCGCCGAGCTGAGCCAGCTCGTGGCCGCCATCGACGCAGCCCTGGAGGCAGAGATGAACGAGGACCGGATCAGCCGCGAGGAGCAGCGGGAGCTGTTCGGCGACTCCTTCGACGACGACCACGCGGCCGAGGCGGAGGAGCGCTGGGGCGGCAGCGACGCCTGGGCCCAGTCCCAGCAGCGCGCGCGGAGCTACAGCAAGGAGCAGTGGCGGCAGCTCAAGGAGGAGGGCGACGCGGTCAACGCGCGCTACGTGGACCTGATGCAGGCCGGCGCGCCGGCCACGTCGGTCGAGGCCATGGACGCCGCCGAGGAGGCCCGCCAGCAGATCTGTCGCTGGTTCTACGACTGCCCGCGCGAGCTGCACGCCGGCATCGCCGCGATGTACGTCGCGGACCCGCGCTTCACGAAGACCTACGAGGACGTCGCCCCGGGCCTGGCGCAGTACGTCCACGACGCGGTCGTCGCCAACGCCGCCCGGGGCTGAGCGGGCCCGGTCGCGGTGGTCCTCCCGGTGGCCGACACCTCCCGACCAGCCGCCGCTGTGGACGAGCAGGTAGGGGGCGTCGGTCCCCTCGCGTAGGCTGCCGACGTGAGCCAGCAGACCCCGCCCGAGACCGCCCCGAGCGGTGCAGGGCGGGGGCTGTTCGTCGCCTTCGAGGGCGGTGACGGGGCGGGCAAGTCGACCCAGGCGCGGCTGCTGGGGGAGTGGCTGAGCGAGCAGGGACGCGAGGTCGTGCACACCCGCGAGCCGGGCGGCACCACGCTGGGCCGCACGCTGCGCGAGCTGGTGCTCCACGGGGAGGACGGTTCCGTGTCGCCGCGGGCAGAGGCGCTGATCTTCGCCGCCGACCGCGCCCACCACGTCGCGACCCTCGTGCGCCCGGCCCTGGCGCGCGGTGCCGTGGTCCTCACCGACCGCTACCTCGACTCCTCGGTGGCCTACCAGGGAGCCGCGCGCGAGCTGGGTCACGAGGAGGTCCGCGATCTGTCCCTGTGGGCGGTCGAGCGGCTGCTGCCCGACCTGACCGTCCTCCTCGACGTGCCCACCCGCGAGGGCCGGGCACGCCGGGGCGACGTCCACGACCGTCTCGAGCGCGAGGCCGACGACTTCCACGACCGGGTGCGCCGGGGATTTCTGGACCTCGCGGCCCGCGACCCCGACCGCTATCTCGTGCTGGACGCCACCCGGCCCGCCGACGAGCTGACCGCGGCGGTGCGCGCCCGCCTGGGGTCGCTGGACGCCCACCCCGGCGGGACGTCCGGCGTGCCGGGGGCGGGCCGTTGAGCGTCTTCGACCAGCTCGTCGGACAGGACCGCGTGGTGGCCACCCTGCGGCACACGGTCACCACTCCCGGCGCCATGACCCACGCCTGGCTGGTGACCGGCCCGCCGGGGTCCGGCCGCAGCGTCGCGGCCCGCGCCTTCTCCGCCGCCCTGCAGTGCGAGCGCACCGACGACCCCGGGTGCGGCGTGTGCCAGGCGTGCCGCACGTCGATGGCCGGCAGCCACCCCGACGTGACCGTCGTGGCCACCAGCGAGACGTTCATCAAGGTGGCCGAGGCCCGCGACCTCGCCCTCCTCGCCCAGACCCGCCCGTCCATGGGGCGCTGGCGCGTCATCGTGGTCGAGGACGCCGACCGCCTCAACGAACCGGCCGCCGACGCGCTCCTGAAGTCGCTCGAGGAACCGCCGCCCCGCACCGTCTGGCTGCTGTGCGCCCCCTCGCTGGAGGACCTCATCGTCACCGTGCGCTCGCGGTGCCGGCACCTGCGCCTCGGCACCCCGCCCGTCGAGGCGGTGGCCGACCTGCTGATCGCACGGGACGGCATCGACCCCCCGATGGCCCACTACGCGGCGCGTGCGGCGCAGAGCCACATCGGCATCGCCAGGCGGCTGGCCACCGACGAGCACGCCCGGGCTCGTCGCCGCGAGGTCATCGGCATACCGCTGACGCTCACCGGCCTCGGCCCCGCGCTCGGGGCCGCCCAGGACCTCGTGGCCGAGGCGGGCGAGGGCGCCGAAACCCTCTCCACGGACCGGGCCGACGCCGAGCGCCGCGAGCTGCTCGCCCAGCTCGGCGCCGACCCGGGCGCCCGCAGCCAGCCGCCGGCCGTCCGCTCGCACCTGCGCGACCTCGAGGCCCGACAGAAGCGCCAGACCCGCCGTCAGCAGCACGACAGCATCGACGCGGCGCTCACCGACCTCTCCTCGGTCTACCGCGACGCCCTGATCGTGGCCTCGGGGGCCCGGGTGGAGCTCGTCAACGCGACCGAGCCGGAACAGGTCGAGCGGCTCGCCCGTTCCTTCCCGGTGGAGGGTCTGCTCGGTGCGCTCGAGACGATCGGGCTCGCCAGGCAGCGCCTCATCGCCAACGGCGCCCCTCTGCTCGTGCTCGAGGCGATGATGATCGGCCTGACCGTGCCGGCCGGCAACCGTGGCTAGACGACACCGGAAGGACCACCCCGTGGCCAGACCGCTCACCATCCCGACGCGCCTCCTGGCGGTGACCACCGCCCTCGCGCTGCTCGCCGGGTGCACGCCGCCCGGGGCCGACGACGGGGCGACGCCGACCACGGGCGGCGCCGCCGGGACCGCCTCCACCGCCACCACCGGCGTCGAGAGCACGTCCGACGACACCACGACCGACCAGACAGGCTCCTCCGCGGAGGACACCCCCGAGGGTCTCG
This sequence comes from Ornithinimicrobium jinqii, assembly GCF_045032595.1. Lineage (NCBI taxonomy): Bacteria > Bacillati > Actinomycetota > Actinomycetes > Micrococcales > Ornithinimicrobiaceae > Ornithinimicrobium > Ornithinimicrobium jinqii. The sequence goes on along the minus strand of NZ_JBJFZS010000031.1, from coordinate 36,544 downwards.
AGGACTTCTACTCCCAAACCCTGGCGTGGACCGAGTGTGAGATCGCCTTCGAGTGCGCGACGCTCAGCGTGCCGATCGACTACACCGACCCGTCGGCCGCCAGCATCGAGCTGGCGCTCCTCCGCTCGCCCGCCCCCGGCGACGCCCGGGGCTCGCTCGTCGTCAACCCCGGCGGTCCGGGCGTGTCCGGTGTCGACTACGCCATGGCCGCGCCGGCCGTGGTGCCCGAGGAGATCCTGTCCGCCTTCGACGTCGTCGGCTTCGACCCCCGGGGGGTGGCCCGCTCCGCGCCGATCACCTGCTACACCGACCAGCAGCTGGACGACTACCTCGGCGCGGACCCCTCGCCGGACGACGCGGCCGAGGAGGACGAGGCGGACGCGCGGCTCCAGGACTTCGCCGAGGCGTGCGACGACAACGCCGGCGAGCTGCTGGGTCACGTCTCCACGGTGGAGGCGGCCAAGGACATGGACGTCCTGCGCGCCGCCCTCGGGCAGGAGCAGCTCACCTACCTCGGGGCCTCCTACGGCACCCTGCTCGGCGCGACCTACGCCTCCCTCTTCCCGGAGAGGGTCGGCCGGTTCGTCCTCGACGGCGCCGTCGACCCCGGGCTCAGCGAGCTCGAGATGGGTCTCGGTCAGGCCACCGGCTTCGAGCGGGCGACCCGCGCCTACGTCGAGGACTGTGTCGCGGTCGGCGGCTGCCCGCTGGGCGACGACGTCGACACGGCCATGCTCCGCATCCCCGCCTTCCTCGAGGAGCTGGACGCCGACCCACTGCCGGTCCAGGGCGACGTCGTCGACGAGCTGACCGAGGGGTGGGGGGTGCTCGGCATCGTCATGGCCATGTACGCACAGGACTACTGGCCCATCCTCACCCAGGCCCTCGAACAGGCCGAGCAGGGGGACGGCACGCTGCTGATGTTCCTCGCCAACACCTACGTCACCCGCAGCGCCGACGGCGACTACCGCGGCAACCTCATGCAGGCCATCAGCGCGGTCAACTGCCTGGACCGCCCGGGGGACACCGGCGGTGAGGACCTGGACAGCGACGCGGTGCAGCGCCGGTTCGAGGAGGTCTCCCCGACCTGGGGTCGCTACCTCGCCGGTGAGGGCGCCTGCCAGTACTGGCCCGTGGAGGCTGTCGAGAGGGTCGACGACTACGCCGCCGAGGGCGCCGCCCCGATCCTGGTCATCGGCACCACCCGCGACCCCGCCACCCCGCACGAGTGGGCGGTCGCCCTCGCCGAGACGCTCGACTCCGGTGTGCTCATCTCCTACGACGGCGACGGCCACACCGCCTACGGACGCTCCAACGAGTGTGTCGACGACGCGGTCGACGCCTACCTGCTCGAGGGCACCGTTCCCGAGGACGACCTCACCTGCTGAGCGCGCCCCCGCGCGTCGGGGGAGTTTTGCCGTCACCTGCGGTGTCGGGTATCCTCGCTGCGGTCGTCATCACCGTGACGACCGTGCCGCCTTAGCTCAGTCGGCCAGAGCAATTCACTCGTAATGAATAGGTCATCGGTTCGATTCCGATAGGCGGCTCCACCACAGCAGCGCAGGTCGACGACCTGCGCTGCTGCCGTGTCCGGGGTCGTCCCCGTGACGGTGGGGCCCCGGGGGCCCGCAGGGTCATCCTGCGTCGGCGACGAACCTCAGGGTGAAGTGACTCTCGGTCTCGCTGTCCACCACGGTCGAGAAGCCGAGAGCGCCGAGCAGCTCGAGGGCCTCCCGGGCGTTCTCGTCGTCGACCTCCTGCAGGTAGTACTCCTCGAAGGGGTTGACGTCGACGAACAGCACCTGCGACGCGTCCTCGGAGTCGGCGACGGCCGAGCGGTAGGTCGCGTCCTGCCCGAGCGCACCCTCCGGCGCGGCGAGCGAGTCGACGTAGGCCCGGTCGACGCCGATGGTGAGGACCCCGTCGTCGGTGCGCTGAGGCAGCATCGTGAGCGGCGGCCCGGCCTCGGTCAGCAGCGTGCTCATCGCGGCGGCGTCGGTGCGCACTTGGTAGCCGATCGGCAGCCCCAGGGGGCCGGTGGACGCCGGGCTGCCCGTCTGGAGCGCCTCGGCGACGCCCGGCCCGACGGACAGCGCCATCGACTCGCCCAGCACCGTCATGACGTCGTCCGGCAGCGTGAACCCGCTGGCCGCGGCCTCCTCGACGACCGCCGCGACCTCGTCGGGGTGGGCGGTCGCGTAGTGGTCCCACAGCGTCTGAGCCCAGGCGGCGCCGTTCTCCAGGGACAGGGCGCCGGCGGTGTCCGCGGGCAGCTCGGCGACCAGGTCCGCGCCCTCCGAGACGGGCATCGTGAGTCCGTCGGCGCCCCGCGAGATCCCGTAGACCTCGATCGCGTCCGGGGAGAGGCGCAGCGTCGCGGCGGTCCGTCCGGTCAGCAGGTCGCCGTCGTCGAGCAGCCCAGCCCCCGGACCGGCCGACGGCACCCCGCCGTCGACCATCGCGTCCTCCAGCGCGGCGGCCATCCCCCCGGCGCGACCGGCGTCCACCCACATCGAGGCGATGCCGGCCTCCCCGAGGTCGTCCATGTCGGAGCGGTAGGCGTCGTGGTCGTCGAGGGTGCCCTTCTCCGCCTCGGACCGCACCTGGTCGATGGTCGTCCTGCTGGAGAACACCACGTAGTCACCGTCGAGGTAGTACGCGGCCTGCTCCTCGACAGGACGGGTCGACTGCTCGGCCATCAGGCGGTCGAGGGTCTCCTTCGCCTGCTCGCCGTCGCTGACCTGCAGCGCGAGCGCCGCCACCGGCTCCGCGGCTCCGTCGGCGATGACGACCGCACCGAGCCGGTCGCCCAGCCACGGCTCGACGTCCGTCTCGAAGTCGACGCCCTCGGGGGTCTTCCCGTCCGCCTGCAGCTGCTCCCACACCCACTCGCGCCACTCGCCGTCGTCCAGGCGCGCCCGGGTCTCCTCGTCCAGGCCCTGGAAGAAGCGGACCGCAGCGACCTTCTGACCGACCGAGGGGTCGACGTCGACACCCACATAGGCCGCCGCGCTGGCGGGCAGCACGCTGTCCGGCTGGTCCCCGGCGCCTCCCAGCAGCTGCGTCGCGGCATACGCCCCGCCTCCGATGAGCAGCACTGCGCCCACGGCGGCGCCGGCCATCACCATCCCCCGCCCCCCGCGGGCCTCCACCACGTCGCCACTGGAGCTGATCACGCTCATGTCTGTCCTCTTGTCCGGGGCGGTCCTGCCGCCCCACGGGTACGCCGTCACCGAGCAGCGCGCTGCCTACCAGCGTAGCGCCGGGTCATCTGAACAACGAGACCCCGGACCGTTCGGTTCCGGGGTCTCGCGAGGTAGGGCGTGCGCCCCGGCTCAGTGCTCCGTCGGCATGGGCCAGCGGGCGGTCGTCATGCCCGCGTCCTTGGCCCGCTGCAGCGCCTCGTAGTAGCACTGCTCGGCCTCCTCGCGGCCCGCCCAGTGCGCGCCCTCGACGGACTTGCCGGGCTCGAGGTCCTTGTAGACCTCGAAGAAGTGCTGGATCTCCAGCCGGGTGTGCTCGCCGATGTGCTCGAGCTCGCGGATGTTGCTCTTGCGGGGGTCGTCGGCGGGCACGCAGATGATCTTGTCGTCCCCGCCGGCCTCGTCGCGCATGTGGAACATCCCGATCGGGCGCGCCGCCACGAGGCACCCGGGCCAGGTCGGCTCGTCGAGCAGCACAAGCGCGTCCAGCGGGTCGCTGTCCTCACCGAGGGTCTCCTCGATGTAGCCGTAGTCGGCCGGGTAGCGGGTGGCCGTGAAGAGCATGCGGTCCAGTCGGATGCGCCCCGTCGCGTGGTCCACCTCGTACTTGTTCCGGCTACCCTGCGGGATCTCGATCGTCACGTCGAACATGCGCGGTGCTCTCTTCTCTCGGGACGGGCATAGTCTTTGTGGCCCAGTGTTCCCTATCCGGGACTTCGACCACGACCGAGGGGCGGCAGCACCGTGCGCGAGACGCGTGGGCCTGACGGGCACCGCCGTGCCCCACTCAGGTATGCCGTGGCGCTCGCCGTGGTCCTGGGGGTCGCCACCTCGGGCGCGCCCGTCCAGGCAGGGACCGACGGGGCGGGTGCGACGACCGACCCGTCGGTGACGACGACGGCACCGTCGCAGCCTCGGACGCAGGCCGAGGCCCGGCCCCGGATCGCCACGCTCGCCACCCCTCTTGGCCAGGTCAGCGACGGTCGGCTGCCCGAGGCGGACCGCCTCGCGTCGGCGATCTCGGACGAGCTGGAGAGCGAGTGGCTCGGTCCGGAAAGCCGCCGGGCGGTGACGGTGCGCGACGCCCTCACCGGCGAGCACCTGGTCGACGCCAACGCCGACACCCTCGTCACCCCCGCCTCGACCACCAAGATCCTCGCGGCTGCCGCCATCGTCACCGGGCTGGACCCGGCCCACACCTTCACCACCCGGGTGGTCGCGGGCGACGCCCCGGGCGAGGTGGTGCTCGTCGCCGGGGGCGACATGCTGCTGGCCCGGGGCCGCGGTGACCACGAGGCCGTCGCGGGGCACGCCGGCGTCGCTGACCTCGCCGCCCAGACGGCGGCGTCTCTCGAGGGTGTGCCGCTCGACGGGCCGGTCAGCGTCCGGCTCGACCTTGACCACGTCACCGGCCCGGCGGCGCTGGACACGTGGAGCGACGTCTGGGTGGATGCGGGCTACACCGGCCGGATCGTGCAGCTGGGCCTGGAGGAGGACCGTGCGCTGCCTGACGTCCCGTCCCCCGCGGAGCCGGAGGAGGAGGTCGCCGGGGCGTTCCGCGAGGCGCTGGCGGACGAGGGGCTGGAGGTCGCCGGTCTCGAGGAGGCCGACGCCGAGGACGGTGCGGATCCCGCCGAGCAGACCCCCGCCGACGGGATCACGGAGGGGGCGACGACCGACGCCGCCTCGGTCACGGCCCCGGTCCCGGCCACCGAGCTGGCCAGCGTCACCTCGGCGCCCGTGCGCGACGTCCTGGCCCTCGCGCTGGCGACGAGCGACAACGCGATGGTCGAGCAGCTCGCCCGCCAGGCCGCGGTCGCCGACGGTGCCACCACCGACCAGGACGCCGTCACCGCCTGGGTCGTGCGGGCGGTCGCCGAGGACTACGGCGTCGACGTCACCGGCGTCGAGATCGCCGACACGAGCGGCCTGTCCGACGGCACCCGCATCCCGGTGGGGGTGGTCGCCGACCTCCTCGTCGCGGGTGCCGACGGCTCGCACCCGCACCTGCAGGGGGTCCTCGCGGCAGGGGGCCTGCCGATCGCCGGCTACACCGGCACCCTCTCGACGCGCTTCCACCTTCCGGTGCACGAGGAGGCGATCGGGACCGCCCGTGCCAAGACCGGCTCCCTGCCAGGGGTGACCTCGTTGGCCGGCACCGTCGTCACCCGCGACGGCCGGCTCCTGGTCTACGCCGCCACCGCCGACCGCATCGGTGAGGACGGGGCTGTCATCGAGGCACGCTCTGCCCTGGACGAGCTGGTCGCCCAGCTCGCCCGCTGCGGCTGCTGACGGCGGGAGCACGGTCGCCCGCGGTGTCCTGGTTCGCGTGGACCGGCGCGCACCGCATACCGTCAAGCCATGACCTCCAGCCCCACGCCCGCCGAGGCCCGCCCGCCCGAGCAGCCCGCCGACGACCTGCACGGCAGCGCACTGGTGGACTGGGACTTCGCCGCCGCCGCCGCGAGCCGACTGGTGCCCCCCGGCCCGAAGGCCGCCCGGGGCGAGATCGAGACGCTGGTCACCGAGCTGCGGAGCGCGGGCGCCCGGGCCGTGGACCCGGTCGCGACCACGGCTCGCCTCTCGACGCCCCCCGGCACCCCACCGGCGCTCGTCGTCGACCGGCCGGGCTGGATCCGCGTCAACGCGGCGTCGATGGGGGCGATGGTCGCGCCCGTCCTCGACGACGTCGTGGCCCGCAAGCGCGAGGCAGACCGGGTCAAGGCCGAGGCGGCGGGCAAGACGCTCGCGACCGTCGGACCGACCATGCAGAAGGTCGGCTCCACCATCACCGGCACCGAGGTCGCCGGGATGCTGTCGTGGCTGTCGACCAAGGTGCTGGGGCAGTACGACCTGGCACCCCAGGGCACGCCGCGGCTGATGTTCGTCGCCCCCAACATCCTCGGGGCCGAGCGCGAGCTGGACGTCGACCCGACCGACTTCCGCCTGTGGGTGGCGATGCACGAGGAGACGCACCGCGTGCAGTTCACCGCGGTGCCCTGGCTGCGCGAGCACGTCATCTCCCAGGCCCGCGAGATCGGCACCGCACTGATGCCGGAGCCGGACCAGGTGACGCAACGGCTGACCGAGGTGCTCGCCAAGCTGCCCGGCGTGCTGCGCGGCGACGTCGACATCACGCAGGTGATGGCCACCCCCGCCCAGCGCGAGAAGCTGGCCGAGATCACCGCGGTGATGTCGCTGCTCGAGGGGCACGCCGACGTCGTCATGGACGAGGTCGGCCCGCAGGTCATCCCCAGCGTGGCGCAGATCCGCGCCCGCTTCACCGAGCGGCGCAAGGGGGCCGGCAACGTGGACAAGATCCTGCGTCGCCTCCTCGGGATGGAGGCCAAGATGCGGCAGTACAAGGACGGTGCCGCCTTCGTCCGCGGCGTCCAGGAGCACGTCGGCGTCGACGGGTTCAACCAGGTCTGGTCCTCGCCGGAGACCCTGCCGCTGCCCACCGAGATCGTCGACCCGGCCGCCTGGGTCGCCCGGGTGCACGGCTGAGCCGTCGCCTCCGGTGCCCGGCCCGCCCCCTGCCGTCGCCGCGGTCCGCGCGGAGGTCCGCCACGCGCTGACCGGGCTCGACCTCCCGGACCACGCGGCGGTCGTCGTCGCCTGCTCCGGCGGCGCCGACTCGCTCGCGCTGGCTGCCGCCACGGCCTTCGTCGCCCCTCGGCTTGGCCTGCGGGCAGGTGCCGCGGTCGTGGACCACAGACTGCAGGAGGGCTCCGCCCAGGTGGCGCACCGGGCGGCAGCCCAGTGCCGAGAGCTCGGGCTGGACCCCGTCGACGTGGTGCCGGTGGAGGTCGCGGTGTCCGCCGAAGGTCCGGAGGCCGACGCCCGCACCGCCCGGTATGCCGCGCTCGCCGCCTCCGCGCACCGGCGCGGGGCTGCGGCTGTGCTCCTGGGGCACACCCTCGACGACCAGGCCGAGCAGGTGCTGCTCGGCCTGGTCCGGGGCTCGGGGAGCCGGTCGCTGTCGGGCATGCCGCGGGTCCGGCCCCTGGGTGCCGAGACGGGCGACGCGCCCTCCGGCACGACGACGCTCCTGCGCCCCCTGCTCGGTGTGGGCCGCCGCACGACGGCCCGGGCCTGCGCCGAGCTGGGCCTGATCCCGTGGCAGGACCCGCACAACGAGGACGAGCTCTTCCTGCGGGTGCGGGCCCGCCGCGCCCTGGCCGACCTCGAGGCCGACCTGGGCCCCGGGCTCGTCGTGGGCCTCTCCCGCACCGCCGACCTGCTCCGGGACGACGCCGACGCCCTCGACGAGGAGGCGCGCACGGCATACCTGCGGCTGGGTGGACCTCCGTGGCCCGCCGACGCGCTGGTGGAGCTGCCGCGCGCTGTCCGCACCCGCCTGTGGCGGCGGGCGGCGCTGGACGCGGGCAGCCCCGGGACCGACCTGACGTCGCAGCACCTGCTCACCGTCGACCGGCTGGTCACCGCCTGGCGTGGCCAGGGGCCTCTGCACCTGCCGGGTGGTGTGCGCGCGGGGCGCTCCGGTGGCCAGGTGTGGGTCGGCGCCGGCCCGTCCGCCCGTCGCGCCACGGCGTCGGCACCTGCGTCCGGGACCGGTGTCGTCCCGGCGCCCGACTGCTAGTTGAATGGGCCCCGATGGGCCCCGACCATCCCCGAAGTCGAAGGAGCAGCGCGTGGACGCCGAGCACATGGGTGCGGACCTGGACGAGATCCTCTTCACCGAGGAGGACATCCGGCAGCGGCTGGGGGAGCTGGCCGAGCAGGTGTGGCAGGACTACGCGGACAAGGACGTCCTCCTCGTCGGCGTGCTCAGGGGGGCGATCATGGTGATGGCGGACTTCATGCGCGCGCTGCCCGGGTCGGTGGAGATGGACTGGATGGCGGTCTCCAGCTACGGCTCGGGCACCAAGTCCAGCGGCGTCGTGCGGATCCTCAAGGACCTCGACACCGACATCTCGGGCCGGCACGTGCTCATCGTCGAGGACATCATCGACTCGGGCCTGACGCTGAGCTGGATCCGGACCAACCTCCTCTCCCGCCGACCGGCGTCCGTCGAGATCTGCACGCTGCTGCGCAAGCCCGAGGCCGCCAAGGTGGAGATCGACGTGCGCTACGTGGGGTTCGAGATCCCCAACGCCTTCGTCGTCGGCTACGGGCTGGACTTCGACGAGAAGTACCGCAACCTGCGCGTCATCGGCACCCTGGCCCCGCACGTCTACTCGTAGGGAGAGGTGAGGCGCCCCGCCGAGCCTGACGTGGTGCACGGGACGCCGTCGTGCTGTGCGACCCACCCGGGCCCGCCCGGCCCCGCTCTGATGCGCCCCGCGACGCGGCGCGTGGGGGACGCACGGTCATACCCTGCAACGGACGTGGAACACTGGCCCCCTGCCGCGCGTTGTCGGCAGCAGACCCGTGCCGGACAGAACCGATCAGGAGGAAACGGGGTCGGGCACACGTGTCCGCCCCCGAACGCACCCCACCATGAGCACCGCCAAGCGGCCCCGCCCCAAGCCCAGTCCCTGGATGTGGATCTTCCTGTTCCTCGGACTGGGGATCCTGTGGTTCTCCCTGCTCTCGCCGAGCGACTACAGCCGGATCGACACCTCGGACGCGATGGAGCTGATCACCTCCGAGCGCGTCGCCGAGGCGACCGTCACCCCCGAGCGCATCGACCTCACCCTCAAGGAGGGCGAGACGTTCACCGCAGAGGGGGTCCGCGAGACGAGCAAGGTGCAGGCCTTCTACGTCGAGGCACGCGGTGAGCAGATCATCACCGCGATCGACGAGCACCCGCCGAGCGTGACGTGGACCGACGACCCGGCGCGCCCCAACGTACTGGTGACGATGCTGGTCAACTTCCTGCCGCTGCTGCTCATCCTGGGGCTGTTCCTGTGGCTGATGACCCGCATGCAGGGTGGGGGCCGCGGCGTCATGCAGTTCGGCAAGTCCAAGGCCAAGCTGGCCACCAAGGACATGCCCAAGGTGACCTTCGCCGACGTCGCGGGCGCGGACGAGGCGGTCGAGGAGCTCGAGGAGATCAAGGAGTTCCTCTCCGAGCCCCGCAAGTTCCTCGAGGTCGGCGCCAAGATCCCCAAGGGCGTGCTCCTCTACGGGCCGCCCGGCACGGGCAAGACCCTGCTCGCGCGCGCCGTCGCGGGCGAGGCGGGCGTGCCGTTCTACTCGATCTCCGGCTCCGACTTCGTCGAGATGTTCGTCGGTGTCGGCGCCTCGCGCGTCCGCGACCTGTTCGAGCAGGCCAAGGAGAACGCGCCCGCGATCATCTTCGTCGACGAGATCGACGCGGTCGGTCGCCACCGTGGTGCCGGCCTCGGCGGCGGGCACGACGAGCGCGAGCAGACGCTCAACCAGCTGCTCGTCGAGATGGACGGCTTCGACGTCAAGGCCAACGTCATCCTCATCGCGGCCACCAACCGTCCCGACATCCTCGACCCGGCCCTCCTGCGTCCCGGGCGCTTCGACCGGCAGATCGCCGTCGAGGCCCCCGACATGCTGGGCCGCCTCCACATCCTGCAGGTGCACGGCAAGGGCAAGCCGCTCGCCGACGTCGACCTCATGACGATCGCCCGCCGCACCCCCGGGTTCTCGGGCGCCGACCTGGCCAACGTCCTCAACGAGGCGGCACTGCTCGCGGCCCGGCAGAACCAGAAGGTCATCACCGACCACGACCTCGACGAGGCGATCGACCGCGTCATGGCCGGTCCGCAGAAGCGGACCCGCGTGATGAGCGCCAGGGAGAAGAAGATCACCGCCTACCACGAGGGCGGCCACGCCCTGGTGGCGGCGGCGATGAACCACACCGACCCGGTGAGCAAGGTGACGATCCTGCCCCGCGGTCGCGCGCTGGGATACACGATGGTGCTGCCCGCCGACGACAAGTACTCCACCACCCGCAACGAGCTGCTCGACCAGCTCTCGTACGCGCTGGGTGGGCGCGTCGCCGAGGAGCTGGTCTTCCACGACCCGACCACCGGAGCCGCGAACGACATCGAGAAGGCGACGGGCCTGGCGCGCAAGATGGTCACCCAGTTCGGGATGAGCGAGCGCGTCGGCGCGGTCAAGCTCGGGTCCGGCAGCGGCGAGGTCTTCCTCGGCCGCGACATGGGCCACGAGCGCGACTACTCCGAGAACCTCGCCGGCATCGTCGACCAGGAGGTGCGCCGCTTCATCGAGGCGGCCCACGACGAGGCCTGGCACGCGCTCAACGACAACAGGGACATCCTCGACACCCTCGTCCTGGAGCTGCTCGAGCGCGAGACCCTCAACGCGGCCGCCCTCGCCGAGCTCTTCAAGGACGTGCGCCGGCGCCCGGTCCGTCCCGTGTGGCTGTCCTCGGACGACCGGTCCGTGCACGACGCCGGGCCGGTGCTCACCGACGCCGAGAAACGGGCGATGGCCAACGGCCACAGGCCTCCCGCCGGTCCCGGCGAGGAGCACCCGCCGGAGAAGGTCATCGAGGTGCCGGAGGGTGGGTATGTCGATCCCGGGCACCTCTGAGCCGGACGGGATCGTGCTGGACGACGGGGTCGCGCTGGACACGGTCGACGAGGGTGACGCGCCCGGCGCGCCCGTCGCCGCACCCGTGGACCACGCCCGGATCGAGGCGGCGGTGCGCGAGATCCTGATCGCGATCGGGGAGGACCCCGGTCGCGACGGGCTCGTGAAGACCCCGTCCAGGGTGGCCCGCGCCTACGCCGAGATCTTCGGCGGTCTGGCGCAGTCGCCCGGCGACGTCCTCGGGACGACCTTCGACGTCCAGCACGAGGAGATGATCCTCGTCCGCGACATCGAGCTGCACAGTGTCTGCGAGCACCACCTCGTGCCGTTCCACGGGGTGGCCCACGTCGGCTACATCCCCGGCGCGGACGGCCGCGTCGTGGGCCTGTCCAAGATCGCCCGCCTCGTGGACGTCTACGCCCGACGCCCCCAGGTGCAGGAGCGGCTCACCACCCAGATCGCCGAGGCCCTCGTCGAGCACCTCGCCCCCGGTGGCGTCATCGTGGTCGTCGAGGCCGAGCACCTGTGCATGTCGATGCGCGGCATCCGTCGCCCCGGCGCCCGCACCATCACCTCTGCCGTCCGGGGACAGCTGCGCGACCCGGCCACCCGCGCGGAGGCCATGAGCCTGGTGATGGGTCGGAGCGGCTGACCGTGCAGCTCCTGGACGACCTGCTCGCTGCCGCCCCGACCCGCATCATGGGCGTGGTCAACGTGACCCCCGACTCCTTCAGCGACGGCGGTCGCTGGTTCGAGGCCGACGCGGCGGCCGAGCACGGGCGGGCGCTCGCCGCGGCGGGCGCCGACCTGCTCGACGTCGGCGGCGAGTCCACCCGTCCGGGCAGCGCCCGACCCTCCGCCGAGGAGGAGCTGGCGCGCGTGCTCCCGGTCGTGACCGCGCTGGCCTCCGACGGCCTGGTCGTGTCCGTCGACACGATGCGGGCCGAGGTGGCCCGGGCCGCGCTGGTCGCCGGTGCCCGCGTCGTCAACGACGTGTCCGGAGGGCTGGCCGACCCGCGCATGCCCGAGGTCGTCGCCGCCAGCGGCGTCCCCTTCGTCGTCATGCACTGGCGAGGGCTGCTGAGCGACCCGCACGAGCAACCGCACTACGAGGACGTCACGGGCGAGGTATGCCGTGAGCTCACCGCGCGCGTCGAGGTGCTCCTCGCGGCGGGGGTGGGGGAGGACCAGCTGGTCCTCGACCCCGGGTTCGGCTTCTCCAAGGACGCGGCCCACAACTGGGAGCTGCTCGGCGGTCTGGCGCAGGTGGTCGCCCTGGGGCTGCCGGTGGTCGTGGGCACGTCGCGCAAGCGCTTCCTCGGCCGACTCCCTCAGCGCACGGGCGCCGCGCCGCTCACGGACGCCGAGCCCACCCCACCGACCGCCCGCGACGCGGCGACCGCCGCCACGAGCCTGCTGGCCGCGCAGGCCGGTGCCTGGGCTGTCCGCGTGCACGAGGTCGGCCCCACCCTGGACGCGCTCGCGGTGTGGGAGCAGACGCAGAGGTGGCGCCGTGCGCGGTGACCTGATCCGGCTCACCGGTGTGCGGGCCTACGGCCATCACGGGGTGCTCGAGCACGAGCGCCGCGACGGCCAGGACTTCGTCGTCGACGTGGTGATGGCCCTCGACCTGCACCCGGCCGGCACCACCGACGAGCTGCGCCGCACCGTCAACTACGCCGAGGTCGCCGCCGACGTGGTGGCCGTGGTCACGGGCGAGCCCCGGGACCTCATCGAGACCGTCGCCGAGGAGATCGCCGCCCGCGTCCTCGCGCGTCCCCTCGTGGAGTCCGTCGAGGTCGTCGTGCACAAGCCGTCCGCCCCGGTAGGGGTGCCGTTCGGCGACGTCGAGGTCGTCGTGCGCCGCGAGCGCGACGTGCCGGTCGTCATCGCCCTCGGCGCCAACCTCGAGGGCGCCGACGGCACCAGCCCGACCCGGACGCTGCAGGACGCGGCGCGGCGGCTGCACCGCGTGCGCGGACTCCGGGCGGTGCGGGTCTCCGCGCTCCACGGCAGCGCCCCGGTCGGCGGACCGGCCCAGCCCGACTACGTCAACGCCGTCGCCGTGGCTCGCACCCGTCTTCCGCCCGCGTCCTTGCTCGCGTCCCTGCACCGCGTCGAGGACGACCTGGGCCGGACCCGGGACGTCCGCTGGGGGCCGCGCACCCTCGACCTCGACCTGGTCCAGTACGGCGACCCGGCCAGCGGCACCGACGTCACCAGCGACGCCGCCGACCTGCTCCTGCCGCACCCGCGCGCGCACGAGCGAGCCTTCGTGCTCGTGCCCTGGCTCGACGTCGACCCGCGGGCCAGCCTGCGCCTGGGCGAGGACGTCGTCCCGGTGCGCGACCTCATACCCTCCGTCGTGGACCAGTCCGTGCACCCGCTGGAGGTGCGGCAGTGAGCCCGGCGCAGGGGGTGCGGGTCGGGTCGGGGCTGCTGGTGGCCGTCCTGACGGCGATGGGCGGCTGGCTGCTGCTCGAGCTCGTCCACGCCGCCACCGGCTCCTATCCCCAGATCTCCTGGCTCGGGCTGGTGCCCCTGGTGGGCGTGACCGTCCTCGTCCTGGTCATGACCTGGCAGGTCCGCCGCTACGTGGCGGGCAGGGGCACCTGGCGCCCCACCCCGCAGCGGGCGCGGGCCACGCTCGTCGGCGCGCAGGCGGCGGCGCTGGGCGGGGCGGCGCTGCTGGGCTGGTATGCCGCGAACGCGCTGGTCCACCTGCCCGACGTCGACGTCCCCAGCGAGCGGACCCAGCTGGTCTGGGGGCTCGTGCACGCGGGGGCCGCGCTGGCGCTGGCGGTGGCCGGCTACGTCGGTCAGGCGTGGTGCCGCATCCCCCCGACCGAGGGTGACGACGAGGACGGCGGCGCCGTGCCGGACGGCGACCTGGCCTACGGGTGAGGGCCGTCGGCGCCACCTCCTAGGGTGGTGTGCATGACCCGCGAGCACGCCAACGAGGCCGTCGAGCCGACCGGGAACGCGCACCCGACCAGCCTGTGGCCCGGGCTCGCGGACCCCGAGCACTCCCGGTGGTACGCCGAGCGCTTCCGGGTCCTCGGCGCCCGCGGGGAGGACATCGAGGGGGAGTCGCGCCTCGCGGACGTGCTCGCGCCGCGACGTGCCCGGCTCCTCGACGCCGGGTGCGGCCCCGGCCGGCACGGGGCACACCTGGCTCGTCTCGGGCACACCGTCGTGGGTGTGGACGTCGACCCTGCGCTCGTCGACGCCGCCCGGGAGGACCACCCCGGGGCGACCTGGCTGGTGGGCGACCTGGTCACGCTCGACCTGGCTGCCCTCGGCGAGCCGGAGCCCTTCGACGGGGTCCTGGTCGCGGGCAACGTCATGGACTTCGTCGCCGAGCCCTACCGGGCCGAGGTCGTGCACCGGCTGGCGGCGACCCTGCGCCCGGACGGGTTCGTGCTGCTGGGCGGGCGGGTCACCCGTGGTTTCACCCCGCAGGACCTCGACGCGGCACTGCCTGCTGCCGGACTGCGCCTGGAGCACCGGTTCGCGACCTGGGACCTGCGCCCCTGGACGCCCGGGGCCGCCTTCTGTGTCAGTGTCCTGCGCAAGGATGTCTGATCCGGACCGATGAGTTCGCAGCGCTGCAGGGGTCTGCACTCCTGTTCCACCCCACTCCTCCCTCCGTCCGTCACCTGCCACCAAGGAGCCCCGAGATGACCGATCACAGCACCCCCTGGCCCGTCGGCGCCCCCGCCTGGGTCGACATCTCCGTCACCGACATCGAGCGCAGCAAGGCCTTCTACAGCGCGGTCCTGAGCTGGGACTACGACGGTGGCGGCGAGGAGTTCGGCGGCTACCTCAACGCGACCGTCGACGGCCGCAGGGTGGCCGGGATGGCGCCGCCCATGGAGGGCATGCCGGAGCCGCCGCACGTCTGGACCGTCTACGTCGCGGTCGAGGACAGCGCGGCGGCCGAGCAGGCCATCACCGGGGCCGGTGGCACCACGCTGATGCCGCCCATGGAGGTCGGCCCGTTCGGGACGATGGCCCTGTACGCCGACCCGACCGGCGCCGGCTTCGGCACCTGGCAGTCCGGCACCCACCAGGGCTTCGAGCGCACGGGCGAGCACGGCTCCCCGTCCTGGATCGAGGCCATGGTCGGCGACTACGAGCGCGGCACGGAGTTCTACACCCAGGTGTTCGGCTGGCACTACCAGGACATCTCCGCCGGCACCATGAAGTACGCCATGTTCGGGGTGCCCGGCGAGGAGCCGCCGATGAGCGGAGGCATCGGTGAGGTCGAGGCGGGCCAGCCGCCGGCGTGGACCCTCAACATCGAGGTCGGCGACGTCGACGCGGCAGCCCAGCGGGTCAAGGACGCCGGCGGTCAGGTGACCACCGAGCCCTTCGACTTCGAGTTCGGCCGCCTCGCCCTGGTGACCGGACCTGACGGGGAGGCCTTCGGCCTGGTCACCAGCTCGCCCGCCGCATGACCCGCGACCCGGCCCCGCACCCGGCGGACAGCCACGACGTCATCAGCGTGCACGGTGCGCGGGTCAACAACCTGCGCGAGGTGAGCGTGGAGCTGCCCAAGCGTCGGCTCACCGTCTTCACCGGTGTCTCGGGGTCGGGCAAGAGCTCACTGGTCTTCGGCACGATCGCGGCCGAGTCGCAGCGGCTCATCAACGAGACCTACAGCGCCTTCGTCCAGGGCTTCATGCCGACGCTGGCCCGACCCGACGTCGACGTCCTCGACGGGCTCACGACCGCGATCATCGTCGACCAGGAGCGGATGGGCGCCAACCCCCGCTCCACGGTCGGCACGGTGACCGACGCCAACGCGATGCTGCGCATCCTGTTCAGCAGGCTGGGTCGGCCGCACATCGGCTCCTCCCAGGCGTTCTCGTTCAACGTCGCCTCCATCAGCGGCGCGGGCGCCGTGACGGTGGAACGAGGCGGGGAGTCGGTGCAGGAACGCCGGAGCTTCTCGATCACCGGGGGCATGTGCCTGCGCTGCGAGGGCATGGGTCGGGTCAACGACATCGACACCTCGGCCCTCTACGACGACAGCCTCTCGCTCAACGAGGGTGCGCTGACCATCCCGGGCTACACCATGGACGGGTGGTACGGCCGGATCTTCCGGGGGTGCGGGTTCTTCGACCCGGACAAGCCCATCCGGGAGTTCACCAAGCGGGAGCGGCAGGACCTGCTCCACAAGCCGCCGACGAAGATCAAGGTCGAGGGCATCAACGTCACCTACGAGGGGCTGGTCCCCCGGATCCAGAAGTCGATGCTGTCCAAGGACCGCGAGGCGATGCAGCCCCACATCCGCGCCTTCGTCGACCGGGCCGTCACCTTCGACACCTGCCCCGAGTGCCACGGCACGCGTCTGTCCGAGGCGGCCCGGTCCTCCAGGGTCCTCGGCGTCAGCATCGCCGACGTCTGCGCCATGCAGATCAGCGACCTGGCGGGCTGGGTCCGCCAGCTCGACGAGCCGTCCGTCGCCCCGCTGCTGGCCACCCTCCAGCACACCCTCGACTCGTTCGTCCAGATCGGTCTGGGCTACCTGAGCCTGGAGCGACCCTCGGGCACGCTGTCCGGCGGGGAGGCGCAGCGCACCAAGATGATCCGCCACCTCGGCTCCAGCCTCACCGACGTCACCTACGTCTTCGACGAGCCCACGATCGGGTTGCACCCCCACGACATCCAGCGGATGAACTCCCTGCTCCTGGAGCTGCGCGACAAGGGGAACACGGTGCTGGTGGTCGAGCACAAGCCCGAGGCCATCGTCATCGCCGACCACGTGGTCGACCTCGGCCCCGGGGCCGGGACCGACGGGGGCACGATCTGCTTCGAGGGCAGCGTCGAGGGGCTGCGGGCCAGCGACACGGTCACCGGTCGGCACCTCGACGACCGTGCGCGACTCAAGGAGGACGTGCGCACCGCGACCGGCACGCTGCCCGTCCGGGGCGCGTCCAGGCACAACCTGCGCGCCGTCGACGTCGACGTCCCGCTCGGCGTGCTCGTGGTCGTCACCGGTGTCGCCGGGTCGGGCAAGAGCTCGCTGATCCACGGTTCGCTCCCGGGGGGTGCCGACGTCGTCTCCATCGACCAGGGCGGGATCCGGGGGTCGCGCCGCAGCAACCCCGCGACCTACACCGGGCTGCTCGAGCCGATCCGCAAGGCCTTCGCCAAGGCCAACGGTGTCAAGCCGGCCCTGTTCAGCGCCAACTCCGAGGGTGCCTGCCCGACCTGCAACGGTGCCGGTGTCATCTACACCGACCTGGCGATGATGGCCGGGGTCGCCACCACCTGCGAGGAGTGCGAGGGCAAGCGGTTCCAGGCCGCCGTCCTGGAGTACACCCTCGGCGGACGCACCATCGCCGAGGTCCTGGCGATGCCGGTGACCGAGGCAGAGGTCTTCTTCTCCGACGGCCCGGCGCGCACGCCCGCGGCCCACCGCATCCTCGGGCACCTCGTCGACGTCGGGCTCGGCTACCTCACGCTCGGGCAGCCGCTGACCACCCTCTCGGGCGGCGAGCGGCAGCGCCTCAAGCTGGCCACCCACCTCGGCGAGAAGGGCGGCATCTACGTCCTCGACGAGCCGACCACCGGGTTGCACCTCGCCGACGTCCAGCAGCTGCTGGAGCTGCTGGACCGGCTCGTCGACGGCGGGAAGTCGGTCGTCGTGATCGAGCACCACCAGGCGGTCATGGCGCACGGGGACTGGATCATCGACCTCGGCCCGGGCGCCGGGCACGACGGTGGCCTCGTCGTCTTCGAGGGCACGCCGGCGCAGCTCGTCGCCGACCGCTCCACCCTGACCGGCCAGCACCTGGCGGCCTACGTGAGGGCCTGACCCACCTCGCGCTACTTGTCGACGTCGCCGACGACGAAGAACATCGAGCCCAGGATGGCGACCATGTCGGCCACCACCGTCCCGGGCAGCATGTCGCGCAGCACCTGCACGTTGTTGAACGACGCCGACCGCAGCTTGAGCCGGTGCGGGGCCTTGTCCCCCCGGCTGACGAGGTAGTAGCCGTTGAGCCCCAGCGGGTTCTCGGTCTGCAGGTAGTGCGCGCCCTCGGGCACCTTGAGGACCTTCGGCAGCTTGGTGGCGTAGGGCCCGGGGCCGAGCTCGCGCAGCCGTTCGGTGCAGGCGCGCGCCAGGTCCAGCGAGACGTGCACCTGCTCGGCCAGCACCTCCAGGCGGGCGTAGCAGTCGCCGGCGTCCCGGGTCACGACCCGGCCTGGCCCGTCGTCGCCGAAGAGCTCGCCGTAGGCGAGGTAGGGCTCGTCGCGTCGCAGGTCGAGGTCGAGCCCCGAGGCCCGCGCGATCGGGCCGCTCACGCCGTACCCCAGCACCTGCTCGAGGTCGAGCACCCCGACGCCGCGGGTGCGGGCGTGGACGATCTCGTTGCCGATGACCATGCCCTCGAGCTCGGGCATCCGGCCCCGGACCGTCTCCACGGCGGCGTCGACCCGGTCCAGCCACCCCTCGGGCAGGTCGTGCAGGAGCCCTCCGACGCGCGTGGCCATGTAGTGCATGCGACCGCCGGAGAACTCCTCCATCACCGCCTGCAGCTCCTCGCGCTCGCGGAAGGAGTAGAACATCGGGGTGATCGCGCCCAGCTCCAGGGGGTAGGAGCCGAGGAACATCAGGTGGTTGAGCACCCGTCCCAGCTCGGAGAGCAGGGTGCGGGCCCAGGTGGCGCGCTCGGGCACCTCCATGCCCAGCAGGTGCTCGGCGGCGAGCGCGACACCGACCTCGTTGTTGAACGCGGAGAGCCAGTCGTGCCGGTTGGCCAGCACGATGATCTGACGGTAGTCGCGGACCTCGAAGAGCTTCTCCGCCCCCCGGTGCATGTAGCCGATGACCGGCTCGGCGGCGACGATCCGCTCGCCGTCCACGGTGACGCGCAGCCGGAGCACGCCGTGCGTGGCCGGGTGCTGCGGGCCGATGTTGAGCACCATCTCGGTGGTGCTCAGCCCGCCCACGCCGCTGCCGGCGCCGAGGGTCACGTCCAGGTCGCGGGTGCTCACCCGGCCCACCCTACTGACGCGTCGTGACGACCCACCGGAAGCTGCCCAGGCCGCCGGGCGCGGCGAGCACGCCCAGGGCGGCGCGCTGCGCGAGAGCCTGGAGGTATGCCGTGGGGTCCCGTCGCGCGAGGTCGTGCGGGACGGGCCGGGGGTCGGCTGCGTCGGGCAGCAGGTGCAGGAGGGCGGTGCGCTGGTCCGTGACGTCGCAGCGGTCCACCGGGTGGACCGTCCTCAGGTGCGCGACGAGGCTGTCGACCGCCACGTGCGCGGTGAGGTCGCAGGACCCGTCGGGCACCGGCGGGACCTGCCGTCCGGAGCGGAACCCGGTGAGGGTGCCGTCGGCGGGTCGCGTGCCGCGCTCGTGCCCGTAGTCCACGACGAGCAGCACCCCGCTGTCCAGGCGGCCGAGCAGGTCGGCGGCCGCCAGGTCCCGGGGAAGGCCGACCTCGGCCCGTCGCACGTCCGCGCCGACCCAGGTCTCCAGCCAGCCGAGGGCCTCGCCCTCGACCACCCCACCGGGGTGCTCCGTCCCGTCGGGCGCGACGGTGACCGCACGCCATACTCCTCGGGTGTCGCGCCCGACCACGGGGCAGGGGACGACGTCGAGCCACTCGTGGGCCACGACGAGGGTGTTCCTCAGGTGCTCCAGCCCCTCCGGGAGGGCTGCCCCGCCGGGGGAGACGTGCCAGGCGTCGACGAGCAGGTCGGCGGGCCGGCCGACGACGTCGACGCCGGCCAGGTGGAGGCCGGGGTCGAGCCGGCGCAGCTCGGCGAGCAGCTCCCCGCGTCCGGCCCCGACGTCGACGACGCGGTCGCAGCCGTGCCGGCGGGCCAGCTCGGCGACCGCCAGGGCGAGCACCGCACCGGCCGCGGGGACGCCCTGGGTCGAGGTGGTGAAGTGGCCGGAGGGGGCGTGGTGGCGGTAGAACCCGTCCGGGCCGTAGAGCGCGTCCCGCCACGCCTGCTCCCACGGCTGCCGGTCGGGGTGCATGCCCTAGTGTGCCTGCTCGTGGAGCCCCTTGACGTCGGTCGTGTCCTCGTCGGTCTCGTGCTGCTGGTGGGTGGTGGTGAGCTGCTCGTGCGGGGTGCCTCGGCGCTGGCGAGCCGGGCCGGGATCTCGCCGCTGGTCGTGGGGCTCACCGTGGTCGCGTTCGCCACCTCGGCCCCCGAGCTGGCCGTCACCGTCGACGCGGTGCTCGGCGGCCAGACCGACCTCGCGATCGGCAACGTCGTCGGGTCCAACATCGCGAACGTGCTGCTGATCCTGGGCATCTCGGCGGTGGTCGTCCCCCTGGTCGTGCACACCCAGGTGGTGCGGGTGGACGTCCCGGTCATGGTCGGGCTGTCCGGGCTGGCGCTGCTCCTGGCCCTCGACGGGTCGCTGGGCCGCCTCGACGGTCTGCTGCTGCTCTCGCTGCTCGTGGCCCACTCCGTCCTCGCGGTCGTGGTGAGCCGGCGGGACGCGGACGAGCCGGCGACGGCCAGGGCGTCCCGCGGGCCCGGCGTCGTCGTGTCGGTCGTGCTCGTCGCCGTCGGCGTCGCGCTGCTGGTCCTGGGCGCCCGGCTGCTCGTCGCGGGCGCGGTGAGCATCGCGACCGCGCTGGGCGTCAGCGGGCTGGTCGTCGGTCTCACCGTCGTGGCCGTCGGCACCTCGCTGCCCGAGCTGGCGACCTCGATCATCGCCGCGCTGCGGGGGGAGCGGGACATGGCCGTCGGCAACATCGTCGGCAGCTGCATCTTCAACATCGGGGTGGTCCTGGGGCTGCCGGCCCTCCTCGTCCCCGGAGGGGAGGGGCTGGAGGTGCCCGGCGCGGCGCTCGCGCTCGACATCCCGCTGATGATCGCCGCCGCCGTGGCCCTGGCGCCGGTGGCGTTCACCGGGTTCACGGTGGCCCGGTGGGAGGGGACCCTGTTCGTGCTGCTGTATGCGGCCTACGTCGGGTACGTCGTGCTGGACGCCACCGGCCACGACGCCCTCGAGGGCTTCTCCCTGGCGATGGCGGTGTTCGTGCTGCCGCTGGTCGGGGTCGCGCTCGTGGCCACCACGTCGTACGAGCTGGGGCGGTGGGCCCAGCGCCGCGAGCTGGCCGGTGGCGGACGCTCGTCGGGCGGGGCTGCACCGTGATGTCGTTTTCCTGCTAGACCATGCCGGGTCGGTGGCGGAGGATGGGGACATGAGCACGGTCCCCCAGCACACCGACCACGTCGCCTGCGCGGCGGCGGTGCGCAGCAGGGACCCCCGTTTCGACGGCTGCTTCGTCACCGGGGTGCTCACGACGCGCATCTACTGCCGCCCCAGCTGTCCGGCGATGACGCCGCGCAGCGACCACATGCGGTTCTTCCCGACGGCCGCCGCGGCGCAGGGGGCCGGGTTCCGCGCCTGCAAGCGCTGCCGTCCCGACGCCACGCCGGGCTCGCCCCAGTGGCACGTGCGCGGCGACCTCGTGGCCCGGGCGGTGCGGCTGGTCGACGACGGGGTCGTGGAGCGCGAGGGGGTCCCCGGCCTGGCGTCGCGGCTCGGCTACTCCACCCGCCAGCTCCAGCGGCTGACGCTCGCGGAGCTGGGGGCCGCGCCGCTGGCGCTGGCCCGCGCCCGCCGCGCCCAGACCGCGCGGATCCTCGTCGAGACCACCGACCTGCCGATGGCCGACGTCGCGTTCGCCGCCGGCTTCGCGAGCATCAGGTCGTTCAACGACACCGTCCGCACGGTTTTCGCGACCACGCCCAGGCAGCTGCGCGAGCAGGCCGGGCGCACGGGGGACGGCGCCGGACCGGCGCGGGCACGGCACACACCCGGGGCGCCGGGGTCGTCGGTCAGCCCCGTCCCGGTCAACCTCCGGCTGCCGCTGCGCACGCCGTTCCACGCCCCCAGCCTCTTCGGCCACCTCGTGGCCACCGCCGTGCCGGGCGTGGAGGAGTGGGGGGACGGACGGCTGCACCTCGCGCTGCGACTGCCGCACGGACCCGCCACCGCGCACCTGAGCCCGCCGACCGACCAGCGGCACCTGGCGGCCACCCTGCGGCTCACCGACCTGCGTGACCTGACCGCGGCCATCGGGCGCTGCCGCTCGCTGCTCGACCTGGACGCGGACCCCGTGGCGGTCGATGCGGACCTGAGCGCCGACCCGGGGCTGGCGCCGCTCGTCACCCAGGCCCCAGGCGTGCGGATCCCGGGCGGCACCGACCCGCACGCCCTTGCGCTGCGGGTGGTGCTGGGGCAGCAGGTGTCCACCGCAGCCGCCCGCACCCACGCCGCCCGCCTGACGCGGGTCCTCGGCGAGCCGCTGCCCGGACCGCTGCGCCACCACGGGCTGACGCACCAGTTCCCCACCGCCCACGCCGTCGCCGAGGCCCCGGAGGACGCGCTGCCGGCGCTGCCGGCCAGCCGACGGCGAACGCTGCGGTCGCTGGCCGTCGCGCTCGCCGAGGGCACCGTGCGTCTGGACCCGGGCGCCGACCGTGCCGACGCCCGGGCGGCCCTGCTCGAGCTGCCCGGCGTCGGTCCGTGGACCACCGAGATGATCCTGCTGCGCGCGCTCGGGGACCCGGACGCGTGGCCGGGCTCGGACCTCGGGGTCCGGTCCGCCGCCACCGCGGCCGGGCTGCCCGGGGACGTCCGGACGCTCGAGTGGCGCGCGAGCGGGTGGCGGCCCTGGCGGGGCTACGCGGCAGCGCTCCTCTGGGCCTCCTCCGACCACGCCGCCGCAGGCACCGGCCTGCGGCTCGACCACCCCGAAAGACCCCTGCTGAGAGAGCGACCATGAGCATCACCTACCTCCTCACCGACAGTCCTGTCGGGCCCCTGCGCCTCGTCAGCGACGGCGAGCACCTGACCGGACTCTTCTTCGCCGAGCACCGCCACGCCCCCGAGCGGGCCGGGACGGAGGTCGGGCTCGGGGAGGCTCCGGCCGTCCTGCGGGAGGCGGTCGTCCAGCTCGCCGACTACTTCGCCGGGCGCCGTACCGACTTCGACCTGCCGCTGGCCGCCGAGGGCACGCCGTTCCAGCAGCGGGTCTGGGCGCTGCTGAGGCAGATCCCCTACGGCCGGACCCGCTCCTACGGCCAGCTCGCCGCCGAGCTCGGCCAGCCGGGGGCGTCCCGGGCGGTCGGGCTCGCCAACGGACGCAACCCGCTGTCGATCGTGGTGCCCTGCCACCGCGTCGTCGGGGCCGACGGGTCGCTGACCGGCTACGGCGGCGGGGCGGAGCGCAAGCGTGCCCTGCTGGACCTGGAGCGCGGCAGAGCGTCCGTCGGGGACCAGCTCTTCTAGGACCGGCGGATACCCTGTCCCGGTGACCGACACCGCACCGCCTCCTGCCCCCGAGGCCCACGAGGCCGACGTCCCCGAGCAGGTCCGGGTCCGCCAGGGCAAGCGTGAGGCCATGCTGGCCGCCGGTGTGCAGCCCTACCCGGAGACGGTGCCGCTGACGCACACGATCGGGCAGGTGCGCGCGTCGTGGGAGCACCTGGCGGCGGGCGAGGAGACCCAGGAGACCGTCGGCCTCGCCGGGCGCGTGGTCTTCGTCCGCAACACCGGCAAGCTCTGCTTCGCCACCCTGCAGGCCGGGAACGGCACCCGCCTCCAGGCGATGCTCTCCCTGGCCGAGGTCGGCGAGGAGCTGCTGGCCAGGTGGAAGGCCTGGGTCGACCTCGGCGACCACGTCTTCGTCCACGGACGGGTGATCTCCTCCCGGCGCGGCGAGCTCTCCGTGATGGCCGACGAGTGGCGGATGGCCTCCAAGGCGCTGCGGCCGCTCCCGGTCCTGCACAAGGACCTGTCCGAGGAGCAGCGGGTGCGGCAGCGCTACGTCGACCTCGTGGTGCGCGACGAGGCGCGGCAGATGGTGCTCGACCGGGCCGCGGTGACGCGCGCGGTGCGTGCCGTGCTCGAGGACGAGGGCTACGTCGAGGTCGAGACGCCCGTGCTGCAGTCGTTGCACGGCGGCGCCGCCGCGCGCCCGTTCACGACCCACCTCAACGCCTTCGACATGCCGATGACCCTGCGCATCGCCCTCGAGCTGCACCTCAAGCGAGCCGTCGTGGGCGGGATAGAGCGTGTCTACGAGATGGGCCGGATCTTCCGCAACGAGGGGATCGACTCCTCGCACAGCCCGGAATTCACGATGCTCGAGTGCTATCAGGCCTACGGCGACCAGTTCACGATGGCCGACCTGATGCAACGGATGATTTGTGCGGCCGCCGACGCGGTCGGCTCACGGCAGCTCCAGACCTCCCACGGGGTGATCGACCTGGACGGGGAATGGCGTTGGCTGCCCTTCTACCAAGGTCTTTCCGAGGCCGTCGGGAATGTTATCGACGTCACCACAGAACGGAGCGTCCTCGTGGCGCTCGCGCACGAGCACGGAGTGCCCGTGAAGGCGGAGTGGAATGCCGGCAAGATCGCCATGGAGATCTTCGGCGACGTGGTCGAGCCGACCCTGGTCCAGCCGACCTTCGTCTGCGACTATCCCGAGATCGCCCAGCCGCTCGCCCGGCAGCACCGCACGCACGACGGTCTGGTCGAGGCGTGGGACCTCATCATCGGGGGCGTGGAGCGGGGCACCGCCTTCACCGAGCTCGTCGACCCGGAGGTCCAGCGTGTCCGGCTCACCGAGCAGTCGCTGCTGGCGGCCGGCGGGGACGTGGAGGCGATGCAGCTCGACGAGGACTTCCTCCGGGCCCTGGAGTATGCCGCGCCGCCGATGGGTGGTCTGGGGATGGGCCTGGACCGCGTGCTGATGCTGCTGACAGATGCAGGAATCCGAGAGACCATTCTCTTCCCCTTCCTCAAGCCGGAGACGTCATGACGGGCTTTCTGCAGGACGGGTGGATGGTGCTCGCCGCGCTCCTGCCCTCGATGGGTCTTCTCTTTCTCTTCTGGGTGATCCTCAAGCACGTCATCGAGGGCGACCGCAGAGAGCGTGCCGCCTTGCGGAGGTGGGAGGCGGAGCAGGACGCCAAAGAGCGGGCGGCTGACGATTCGTCGGCACCCTGAGAAGTGATCTGCCGCACGTCGGGAAATTCCCTGTGGACAAGACTTCCGTCGGCGACCTCGGAGCGGTATTGTTTCTGGATGTGCGGTAATCCGTGTTTCGCACACCCAGCGACAACCCCCTAGTAGGAGCATCCATGGTTCAGCGTGTGCAGGTTATTCTCGAGGACGACTTGTCAGGTGGCTCGGCATCCGAGACCGTCGAGTTCGCGCTCGACGGCGTGACGTACGAGATCGACCTGAACGACGACAACGCGGCGAAGCTGCGCGAGACCCTCGCGCCGTGGATCGCGGAGTCCCGGCGTTCCGGCGGGCGTCGTCAGACGCGCCGTCGCACGCAGGGCAGCGGCAGCGCCAGCCCCAAGTCCGACGACCTCGCACAGATGCGCGAGTGGGGCCGCGACAACGGCTTCAAGGTCAGCTCCCGGGGGCGCGTCTCCCAGGAGCTGCAGGACGCCTACGCGGCGGCCCACTGACCTCTGCCGCATCTGCTGTGCCGGCCGCTCGTGGCCGCCACAGTCTCGACCACTCGCACGGGCCGACCCCTCGGGGCGGCCCGTGCGGTGCGTCCCGGGTCGTCCGGTCCGGGGGGCGGCAGGCCGGCAGGCCCCCGTCCGGCGGGCTCTCAGACTTCGGCGATCGTGCGCTGGGTCAGCGGTTCCTCGCCGGCTGCGGCGGCCTCCACCTCGGCCCACCGGCGTGGCAGCGCCACCTGCGGACGGTCGCGGCCGCGCAGCGACCAGGGGCAGACGGTGGTCTTGGCCCCGTTGTTCTGGCTCCAGTCGAGGAAGACCTTGCCCGGGCGCAGCGCCTTCGTCATCTTCGCTGTGACCAGGTCGGGTCGCTCCTGCGCCAGGTGCTCGGCCAGCGACCTCGCCACCGCGCTCACCTCGTCGGCGGTCCGGGTGCCCTCCAGATCGGCATACAGCTGCATGCCCTTGGACCCGCTGGTCACGGGTCGGGTGCGCAGTCCCACCGCCTCGAGGCGCTCCCGCACGAGCAGCGCGACCTCGGCGCACTCGGCCAGCCCCGCGCCCGGCCCCGGGTCAAGGTCCACGACGAGGCGGTCCGGGGGCAGGGGGTCGCCCTCCGCTCCGACCCGCCACTGCGGCACGTGCAGCTCGAGGCTGCCGAGGTTGACCAGGTAGACCAGCGCGGCCAGGTCGGTCACCAGCGGGAACGTGATGGTCTCACGCCCCCGCGAGGAGCCGGGCGTGGGCACCGTGACCCGGGGCAGCCAGTCGGGCGCGCCGGGCGGCAGGTTCTTCTCGAAGAAGTGGGCGGCGGCGACGCCCTCCGGCCAGCGGATCCGGGTCACCGGCCGGTCGGCGAGCTCGGGCAGGATCTGGTCGGCGTGCGTGACGTAGTAGGTGAGCACCTCGCCCTTGGTGGTGCCGGTGGCGGGGTAGAGCACCTTGTCGAGGTTGGTCACCCGCAGGGTGCGGCCGGCGACCGACACGGACTGGCTGGTCACAGCTCCTCCAGGAGGTCGTCCGGGGTCAGGTCGGTGCGCACGCCCTGGTAGGACGGCTGACGCAGCCGTCCGACACCGGGCGTGATGCCCAGGGAGGCGACGTCGACCACGACCTGGGGCTCCAGCCAGGTCGACCCTGCCGCCTCCGGACGCGGGATCTGCGTGGTGAAGGGGTATGGCGCGACCGGCACCGCGGCGAGCAGCGCCTGCAGCCGGGAGCCGGCCCGACCGGCGAGCCCGCTGCCCACCCGACCGAGGTAGGTCAGCCGCACCCGGCCCGCTTCGTCGCGGGCCGCCCGGCCCGAGCCGTCGTCGACCGGGAGGCCGACGTGGACGGCGCCCAGCCGCCCCGCCGTGCCCGTCTGCACCCGCCACCCGCCGACGACGACGCTGAGGTGGTCCCGGTGCGGGAACTTCAGCCAGTCGGCGGAGCGCACCCCCGCCTGGTAGGTGGACGATCGTCGCTTGCTCACCACCCCCTCCAGGCCCTGCTCCGACGTCGCGGCCAGCAGTTGCCGGCCGTCGTCGTAGACGGGTGAGACCTGCACGCCCGGCACGTCGTGCAGCAGGTCCTCGAGCGCGGCCCGGCGCACGGACCACGGCAGCCCCGCGAGCTCCATACCGTCCAGGCGGAGCAGGTCGAAGGCGAGGTAGGTGACCGGGCGGGTGCGGGCCAGGTGGTCCGCGACCGTCGTGGAGGTGGTGTGCACGCGGTCCACCACGTGGCTGAAGGAGGGCCGCCCACCGGTCATCACGACGGCCTCGCCGTCGAGCAGCAGGTCGTCCGCGACCCGCGCCAGCCCGCGCAGCTCGGGCAGCGCCACGGCGATGTCGCGCTCCCCCCGGGTGAGCAGCCGGAGCCGGTGGTCACGGACGTCTGCGAGCAGCCGGATCCCGTCCCACTTGATCTCGTGGGCCCACGCCGGCCCGGCGGGCGGGCCGGTGGCCTGGTCGCCGTGGGTGGCGAGCATGGGGCGCATGGGTCCATCCTTGGTCAATGCGAGCCATCTGGAAGGGTGCGGTGTCGTTCGGGCTGGTCAACGTCCCGGTGCGACTCTACTCAGCGACCGAGAACCACGACCTGAGCTTCCACCAGGTGCGGGCCAGCGACGGCAGCCGGATCAAGTACAAGAGGGTCGCGCAGGCCGACGGCGAGGAGGTCGCCTACAAGGAGATCGCCAAGGCCTACGAGACCGAGGACGGCAAGACCGTCATCCTCACCGAGGAGGACCTCGCCTCCCTGCCGAACAGGTCCAGCAAGGAGATCGCGGTCGAGCGGTTCGTGCCCGTCGCCCAGATCGACCCCATGCTCTACGACAAGGCCTACTACATCGAGCCCGACGCGATGGGGGCCAAGGCCTACGGGCTGCTGCGCGAGGCCCTGCGCGAGTCCGAGCGCGTCGCGGTCGTCACCGTCTCGGTGCGCACCCGGATGACGATGGCGGTGCTGCGCGTCGTCGAGGACGCCATCGTCCTGCAGACCCTGCTGTGGCCCGACGAGATCCGAGACTCCTCCCAGCTGGACCACCTCGACGAGGTGAGCGAGCCGAAGGAGGCCGAGGTCGCGATGGCCCGGATGCTCATCGACTCGATGTCCGGCGACTTCGAGCCCGAGGGGCACGTCGACGACTTCAAGGAGGCCGTCGAGGCGCTCGTGCAGAACAAGATCGCGGGGGGCGACGTCACCGAGTCCCCCGACGCGGAGGAGGAGGCCGACTCCGGCGAGGTCGTCGACCTGCTGGCGGCCCTCCAGCGCTCGGTCGACCGGGCCAAGGCTGGTCGCGGGGAGGGGGCCGGGACGACGCCCGCCAAGACGACGCCCGCCACGACGACGCCCGCCAAGAAGACGGCCGAGAAGAAGACTCCTGAGAAGAAGACGGCCGAGAAGAAGACGGCGGCCAAGAAGGCCGGCTGACCTCAGGGAGCCGTCGTCGTCGCGGCGTCCTCCGCGAGCGCGGCCTGGGGGCTGCACCCAAGACCCTGGTCGAGGCTGCGCGCCGCCTCGCCCAGGGTCGCGCGCAGCGCGTCGGTCGCGTCCTCGCCGGTCTCCGCCAGCGACTCCGCGACCAGCGTGTAGGGGATGCGGTCGTCAGACCGTGCGGCGACGGGCGCGGTGCACAGGGTCAGGCCGGTCACCAGGCCGGGCGACAGGAAGGAGACCCCGAGGTAGGCAGGGCCGGGCTCCGCGCCGTCTGCCGACTCCGCCCTCGCGCGGGCGGCGTCCCGATACTCCTCGCCGAGGAGGACGGAGACGGTCAGAATCGTCTCCTGCTCACCGGCCCCGCCGACAAGCACCTGGCAGACCCAGCCCTCCGCGTCGTCCTGGACCACGAGCTCACGCACCGTCGTCGGCTCCTCACCGGCGACGGCGGAGACGGCGTCCGGGCTGGCGTACTGGCACATCCAGCCGTTCGTGCCTGGCCCGCCCTCCAGGCCGTCGTCGGTGGTGGTCCCCCCGGAGGAGGTCGCCTCGTCGGTGGACGGGGTCGGGGTGGGCTCCTCGGAGGTGCAGGCGGTGAGGCCGAGGACGGCCACGAGGGCGGTGGCGGTGAGGGTGCTGCTGCGCATGGGGCGTCATCGTAGGTGGTCACCCTGGGGTGCAGAGAACCCCTCGCGCACCTGGAAGAGCTCACCTGCCCTTGCTGCATTCCTGCCCTGGGGGAGTTCAGTGAGGTACCACCGCACGAGGGGTCCGGGGTCAGTCTAGGCGGTGGTGCCGGGCAGGTCCAAGCCTGGTCCCCACCGGCGAGCGATCGGCACGCGGGCACGACGAAGGGCCCCCGACCAGGTCGGGGGCCCTTCGAGGGTGGCGGAGGATGCGGGATTTGAACCCGCGAGGGGTTTCATCCCCAACACGATTTCCAATCGTGCGCACTAGGCCACTATGCGAATCCTCCGCCGCAGAGAATACCCGAGTCGGCGGGTGGTCCCTAACGCGTCGGCCCTCGCCGTCGGCGTCAGGGCGTGAGCATGACCTTGATCGCGCGCCGCTCGTCCATGGCGGCGTAGCCCTCGGCGACCTCCTCCAGGGGGAGCGTGAGGTCGAACACCAGGCCCGGGTCGATCTCGCCGGCGAGCACGTCGTCCCGGAGCTGCTCCAGGTAGTGCCGCACCGGCGCGACCCCGCCGGCCAGGGCGACGTTGCTGCGGAACATCTGGCCGATGGGGACCTCGACGCCGTGCGGCACGCCGACGAAGCCGACGGTCCCGCCCGGCCGGGTGGAGTCGAAGGCCTGCTTCATCGACTCGCCGGTGCCCACGCACTCCAGCACGCGGTCGGCCCCCAGCCCGTCGGTGAGCTCGCGGATGCGCTCGGCCCCCTCCGGGCCCCGCTCGACGACCACGTCGGTGGCGCCGAAGTCGCGGGCGACCGCCTGCCGGGTCTCGTGCCGCGACATCGCCACGACCCGTCCGGCCCCCAGCCGTGCGGCGGCCAGCACGGCCGACAGCCCGACCGCACCGTCGCCGACGACCACCACGGTCTCGCCCTCCCGGACACCCGCGGACACCGCGCAGTGCCAGCCGGTAGCCATCACGTCCGACAGCGAGAGCATCGAGGGGAGCATGGACGCGTCCGGCACCTCGGGGGTGGCGACGAGCGTCCCGTCGGCGTAGGGCACGCGCACGATCTCGGCCTGGGTCGCCGGTGTCGGCTCCCCGTCGCCGTCGAGGCCGCCCCACCCCTCGCCGCCCAGGACGCAGGAGGTCTGCACCCCGAGCCGGCACGGCGCGCACTCGCCACAGGAGTAGCGGAACGGCGCGATGACGAACTGGCCGGGACGCACCGTCCGCACGTCGGCCCCGACCTCCTCCACGATGCCGACGAACTCGTGCCCGATGGCACGCGGCTCCTTCACCTCGTTGATGCCGCGGTAGGGCCACAGGTCCGACCCGCACACGCAGGTCGCGGTGACGCGGACCAGGGCGTCGGTGGGGCGCAGGAGGACGGGGTCCGGGACCTGCTCGAGTCGGATGTCGCCAGGGGCGTGCAGGATGGTGGCTCGCATGGGCCCCATCCTGCCAGCGCTCTCGTCCCTGCCGGGGCAGGTGGTGGCGTGCGAGGATGGAGCGCACCCTGCGCGACCGACAGGGACCCCGCTGCAGGAAGGACCGTGAGGGTATGCCGTTCCACGTCGGTTCCGAGGTGGGTCGCCTGCGCGAGGTGATCGTCCACCGTCCGGGTCTGGAGATGCACCGCCTCACCCCGGACAACAAGGAGCAGTACCTCTTCGACGAGATCCTGTGGGTCGAGAAGGCGCAGGAGGAGCACGACCATTTCGTGAAGGTCATGGAGGACCGCGGGGTCGTCGTGCACCACTTCGACCAGCTGCTGCGCGAGACCCTCGCGATCCCGCAGGCGCGCAACCAGGTCCTCGACCACTCCCTCGACGAGCGCCACGTCGGCCCGCTCGGGGCGGAGGAGCTGCGCACGATGTTCGAGGGCATGGACGACGCCCAGCTGGCCCGGCACCTGGTCGGGGGGATCACCAAGACCGAGGTGCTCGACCGCATCCCTCACCCGCAGTCCCTGACCATCGAGCAGCTGGACCCGCACGACTCCGTCCTGGCCCCCCTGCCCAACCATCTGTTCACCCGCGACACCTCGGCGTGGGTCTACGGCGGCGTCGCGGTGAACGCGATGCACAAGAAGGCCCGTCGGCGGGAGACGGTGCACTACAACGCGATCTACCGCTACCACCCCCTGTTCGCCGACGCCGACGTGCAGTGGTGGACCGAGGGGGTCGACGACGGGCCGGCGACGGCGGAGGGCGGCGACATCCTCGTCCTCGGCAACGGCGTCGTGCTCGTCGGGCTGTCCGAGCGGACGACCGCGATGGGTGTCGAGCGGCTGGCCCGCAAGCTCCTCGCCTCCGACCAGGCGACGACGATCATCGCTCTCGACATGCCCAAGGCGCGCTCGGTGATGCACCTCGACACCGTGATGACGATGGTCGACCAGGAGACGTTCACCCGCTACCTCGGCCTGCCCGACCTGCCGTCGTGGTCGATGACGGCCGGGGACGAGACCGTTGGCGTGGTCGACGTCGTCATCGAGCGCCACGACCCCGAGGACATGATGAAGGTCGTCGCGCACGCGCTCGGTGTGCCGAGGCTGCGGGTCCTCGCCGCCGACCAGGACCCCCGGGCCGCCGCGCGCGAGCAGTGGGACGACGGGTGCAACGTGCTGGCCGTCGAGCCCGGCGTGATCATCGGCTACGAGCGCAACACGGTGACCAACGACTACCTGCGGTCCCAGGGCGTGGAGGTGCTGGAGATCGCCGGGTCCGAGCTCGGCCGTGGCCGCGGAGGACCCCGCTGCATGTCCTGCCCGGTCCTGCGCGACCCCCTCGACTGACACCCACCTCCCCCCTCGACACCCGCCGACCGACACCACCGCCCCGTGCCCCCTCGTCGCCGCGTTGATCTCGCCTCCGGGGAGGAGGCCCTGGGGGTATGGCGTGCGGCGCTGGTCGAGGGGCAGGGCTTCTCGGCGGCGGGCGTGGCGGCCGTCGACCGGCGCACGGTCGCGACGGCGGTGCGCTACACCCTCGAGGAGCTCGCCACCCGCGCCCCCGGGCGGTCGGTCGAGGTGAGGGTGCCGCCGTACGCCGCCGTGCAGTGCATCGAGGGGCCGCGCCACACGCGGGGGACACCCACCAACGTGATCGAGACCGACCCCCAGACGTGGCTCGCCCTGGCCACCGGTGCGCTGTCGTGGGTCGAGGCGGTGGCCTCCGGGGCGGTGCGGGCGTCCGGCCAGCGCGCCGACCTCACGCCTCACCTGCCGGTGGTCTGAGGGTCGCTTCCTCGCCTCCTCGCGTCCGGCGCACCCCCCTGGCGCACTGCCGCCGCCGCGTGCGCGCCGTGGGAGCTCCGCTGCACGGAGGATCTGGGCTGCCCCGACGACCCAGGACCTCCGCAAGGACTCGGACGCTCCGCAGTGTGCGCGCGGTCCCGAAGATACGCACCAGTGCGTATGGCGTGCACCGGGTCCACGCAGCCACGCTGGTGCGGGGTGCTCCGTCGGGGGCACACGACATCGAAGGAGATGACCATGGGTGCACGTCTGCGTCACCGCGCCGTCAGCGCTCTCGCAGCCGGGGCGACGCTGTCGCTGCTGGGGTCCACGGCGGCGTCGGCCCACCACTGCTACAAGGTGGACTGGCAGGAGCGGGCCTACGAGAACCTGGCAAGGAGCGGGACGGCCTGGATGGCCGTCAGCGACCTGGCGATCATGTTCATGGTCGCACCGGGCGAGGACGGGTGCGCGGCCGTCGTCGACGACGCCGTCGCCGCGTGGGTGACCTCCGAGGGCTTCGACCAGGAACCGCCCATCCACAGCAAGGCGACGATCGGCTCCGGAGCGTTCTACAAGAAGGGCAAGGCCCCACCGCCGATCACCTACCTCAGCGACGCTCAGTTCGAGAGCCTCATCGGAGAGTACGTCCTCCCGGCGATGGTGGCAGCAGAGTGCACGCTGCCACCGGAGGAGTAGGCGCGGACGGCGACGGGTCCAGCGTGCGCCTCCGGGGCCGGCAGGGTGACGACCGGCACCGGCACCGGCACCGGCACCGGCACCGGCACCGGCACCAGCCCCAGCTGCTGGGCAGCGAGAACGGCCGAGAGCCGGTCGACCGCGCCAAGCTTGCGGTAGAGGTGCTCCTGATGCTTGTGGACGGTGCGCGGGGAGATGGCCAGACGGGTCGCGATCCCGACCGCCGTGCGCCCCTGCGCCAGCATCGTGAGGATGATCCGCTCGCGGGCGGTCAGGGACGGGCACGAGGGGTCACGAGGGCGCTGCGCCCGGCCGAGCAGCGCAGGGGACAGCCCGGCCAGGAGCCCCAGGTGCCGGTCGGCACCCACGATCGTCGGCATCGCCGACGCGACCCGTTCGACGACACGTGGTCCGAGGTCGTGCTCGGCGACGATGACCCAGCCCAGCCAGGTCCCCGTCCGCAGGACGGCTGAGCTGTCCACCGTCGGCACGGTCATCTGGTGCTCGGTCAGGTGCAGCCGGTCGATCTCCTCGCGGTCGCTGTCGTCGAGACGCCAGCCGTGGGACTCGACGTCCCGGAGCACGGCGGGCAGCAGGCATCCGGTGGCCCGGTGGAAACGGCTCAGCGGGTGCTCCCGCAGCAGGTCCGGTCCCGGCCACTCCGAGGGCGGAGGCAGCTCGATGCGCAGGACGGGCATGACCTCTGCCACGTCACCCACAGCCGCCCCGAGGCGGACGCGCAGAGCCACGACGGCCCCGGTCACCTCCAGCAGCCAGTCGCCCAGCACACCCGCGGCCGCGGGCACGTCCTGCGCGTTCAGCATCTGGACCGCCAGGTCGGCGGGTGTGGGAAGAGCGACCACCCGGAGCTCCTTCGCACCGATCGAGCCGCGCGGCTGGCAGCGCGTCGATGGCTGTCGCGAGACTACTCCCGGCGGCGGTCCAGGGCGAGGGAGAAAGGGCGTCCGGGGTAGGCAGCGGCTACGGTGGCCCGGTGAGGATCGGTGTCGTCATCCTGCCCGAGCACCCGTGGCGGGAGGCCGCGCCGCTGTGGCGGGCGGCCGAGGAGCTGGGGCTGGCGCACGCCTGGACCTACGACCACCTGGTCTGGGGCGGACTGCCAGACGCGCCCTGGCACTCCACGGTCGCCACGCTCGCCGCCGCCGCGGCGGTCACCGAGCGGGTCCGGCTCGGGACGTGGGTGAGCTCGCCGAACTTCCGCCACCCGCTCCTGCTGGCCAAGGACGCCGTGACGATCGACGACGTGTCCGGCGGCCGCTTCCTGCTCGGGCTCGGTGCCGGGGGCGACCGGGACAGCGAGATCCTCGGCGCCCGGCACACCCGCGCCGAGCGGACGCGCCGGCTGCAGGAGTTCGTGCCGCTGCTCGACCGGTTGCTCACCCAGGAGCACGTCGACCACGCCGGCGAGTTCTTCACGACCGTCGACGCGCGGGGGCTGCCGGGGTGCGTGCAGCAGCCCCGGGTGCCCTTCGTCGTCGCGGCCAACGGGCCGCGAGCGATGCGGCTGGCGGCGAGGTATGGAGAGGGCTGGGTCACCACCGGCGCCGCCGCTGGTCCGGCCGGGCTGGGGGACGACCCGTCCGGCGAGGTGGTCGAGGGGTGGTGGGCGGGGCTTGCGCAGTCCGCCGCACGCATGGACGAGCACGAGGACGAGCTGGGCCGTGGCACGGCGGGGAGGCCACGTCTGGACCGCTATCTCTCGCTCGACTCGGCCGGGGCGCCGACCCTGACCGGCCTGGGACTCGCGGAGGAGCGGCTCGGGCGGGCGGAGGAGCTGGGCTTCACCGACGTGGTGGTCCACTGGCCACGGCCGCAGCCGCCCTACGCCGGGAACCTCGCGGTGCTCGAGGAGCTGGCCGCCCGCGTCCGCACGTGAGGGATACTGGACGGGTGCCAGACGACCCCCGCGAGACGACCAGCACCCCCGGCCCCGGACGCGCACCGGTCCGCCGTCGCCCCGACCTCCGCCGCTTCCTCGGCGTCGGGCTCGTCGTCGGGGCCGTCCTCGGCGGCATCTACGGCTACTACAGCCCGGACGCCACCTCGAGCTCGCTGGGCCAGGAGGTCGTGATGATGGCCGCGGTCGCCGCGCTCCTGGGCCTGCTCCTCGCCTCGGTCGCCTACCTGGTCGCCGACCGGCGTTCCTGAGCCTCGCCCCACGACCGCTCCAGCGAGTCGGGTCCGCTGGCCCGCCCGACGGCATACCCCCCGGGTGTGCCTGTGGGAGGATGGATGCTGTGGCACGCGCTGACGGACGGCTCTCGCACGACCTCCTGCCCGACGAGCGCCTTCCCCAGGACGCCTGCGGGGTCTTCGGGGTCTGGGCGCCCGGTGAAGAGGTCGCGAAGCTCACCTACTTCGGCCTCTACGCGCTGCAGCACCGCGGCCAGGAGGCGGCGGGCATCGCCACCAGCGACGGCCAGCGGCTCGTCGTCTACAAGGACATCGGCCTGGTCAGCCAGGTCTTCGACGAGTCGGCGCTCGCCTCCCTGCCCGGGCACCTCGCGGTCGGCCACTGCCGCTACTCCACGACCGGCCGCAACTCCTGGGAGAACGCGCAGCCCACGCTCGGCGGCACCGCCGACAACACGGTTGCGCTGACCCACAACGGGAACCTCACCAACACCTCGGCGCTGCGCGACCTGCTCGCCGAGGCCTACGGCGGCGACCTGTCGACGCAGGGCGGCGAGGTCGGGCGCGGCAACACCACCGACACCGCCGTCGTCACCGGCCTGCTGACCGCCGACGAGGACCTGCCGCTGGAGGAGGCTGCGGTGCGCGTGCTGCCCCTCCTGCGCGGCGCGTTCAGCCTCGTCTTCTGCGACGAGACCACGCTGTATGCCGCTCGCGACCCCCAGGGGGTCCGTCCCCTGGTCCTGGGTCGGCTGGAGCGCGGCTGGGTGGTGGCCTCGGAGACCGCGGCGCTCGACATCGTCGGCGCCTCCGTGGTGCGCGAGGTCGAGCCCGGTGAGCTGATCGCCGTCGACGAGAACGGTCTGCGCAGCCGCCGGTTCGCCGAGCCGGCGCCCAAGCGCTGCGTCTTCGAGTGGGTCTACCTCGCCCGTCCCGACACGAAGATCGCCGGCCGGGAGGTCTACGACTCGCGGGTCGAGATGGGCCGCCAGCTCGCGCGCGAGCACCCTGTCGAGGCGGACATGGTGATGCCGACGCCGGAGTCCGGGACCCCCGCCGCGATCGGGTACGCCGAGGCCTCCGGGATCCCCTACGGCCAGGGTCTGGTCAAGAACGCCTACGTGGGGCGCACCTTCATCGCCCCCAGCCAGACCATCCGGCAGCTTGGCATCCGGCTCAAGCTCAACCCGCTGCGCGACGTGATCAAGGGCAAGCGGCTCATCGTGGTCGACGACTCGATCGTGCGCGGCAACACCCAGCGGGCGCTGGTCCGCATGCTGCGCGAGGCTGGGGCGGCCGAGGTGCACGTGCGCATCTCCTCCCCACCGGTGCGCTGGCCCTGCTTCTACGGCATCGACTTCGCCACCCGGGCCGAGCTGATCGCCACCGGCCTGGACACCGACTCGATCCGCGCCTCGATCGGGGCCGACTCGCTGGGCTACATCAGCGAGGAGGGCATGGTGGAGGCCACCCACCAGACGCCGGACACGCTGTGCACCGCGTGCTTCTCGGGGGTCTACCCCATCGAGGTGCCGAGCGCGGACAAGCGCGGCAAGGACGTCCTCGAGCTGCCGCTCGAGGACGTCCTGCCCGTCCTGCGCGCCTGACGTCCGCGTAAACCCCTGGCGCCGGGCAGCGTGCGGGGAGGACGCTCGTGACATGGACATCCACCACGTCGATCCCGACGGCGACCTCGTCCCCCGGCTCGCGCGGCTGGG
>NZ_JBJFZS010000030.1:0-38555 GCF_045032595.1 Ornithinimicrobium jinqii | reverse complement strand
TCTTGGTCTCGGGAACAACGACGTACGGGGCCCGCGCGAACAGGCGACGATCCGAAGAAGTCCAACCGGTAGGGCGACGCTGCTGGACCCTGAGACAACACCGTACACCCGCCCGCACCGCACCGCCCCCGCCCGACCACTGCCGACCGCCTGGCAGCAGCTGACTGCCCCGGAAGCCGTGTTGCCCTCCGCGACGTCAAGGGGAGAGGATGGAGACATGGTCAAGCCCGACGCTGGCGACTTCAGCCATCAGCTGTCTGCGGTCGCCCGTTCCATGCAGGAGGACCCCGGCAGCCAGCACACCCTCGAGACGGCGATCGCCGCAGCCCTGGAGATGATCACCGGGTGCGACATGGCCGGCATCTCCGTCGTGCACCCCGACGGGATCGACACACCCGCCGCCAGCAGCGAGACCCTACGACGCATCGACGAGCTCCAGTTCGCCCTCGGCCAGGGACCGTGCCTGAACGCCGTGCGCGAGCACGAGACCACCCGCTGCCCGGACCTGGCCCACGACCACCGCTGGCCGGTATGGGGCGCCCGGGTCAGCGAGGAGCTCGGAGTGGCCAGCAGCGTCAGCTACCGCCTCTACACCACGCACGACACCCTCGGGGCACTGAACCTGTACTCGGAACACCTCGACGGCTTCGACGCCGACGACATCGACAACGGGCTGGCGCTGGCCGCCCACGTCGCGGTCGCGCTCGCCGCGGCCCAGAACGCCGAGAACCTCACCACCGCCATCACCAACCGCACCGTCATCGGGCAGGCCGAAGGCATCCTCATGGAACGCTTCGACATGAGCGCCGACCAGGCGTTCGAGGTGCTCCGCCGCGTCTCCCGGGACGGGAACGTCAAGCTCAACGCGGTCGCCGCCCAGCTGGTCGAGACGCGACACACCCCCCAGTAGGACACCGAAGCCCGCGGCTGCCCCCTGGGCGGGGCTGCTGAGGGAGGTGTCTGTCCCCCTGCCCACTCCGCTGAGGGTGCTCGATCTCCGCTCGTGACGGGACAGACGGCCAGCCGGGCCCCGCCGACGCAACGGGCCTTATAGGGTGCGGTTCGGCGAGAGGTGCCGGTCGACCCACCGAAGATGCACCCCTCGGCGTCCCACGAGGCGAAGGAGCCCGCGTGCTGATCGGCGTACCGACCGAGTCCGTGCCTGGAGAGACCCGGGTAGCGGCGACGCCCGAGACCGTCGGTCGACTGGTCGCACTCGGCCACCAGGTCGTCGTGCAGCAGGGTGCCGGTGAGCGCGCCAGCTACCCGGACGAG
Source organism: Ornithinimicrobium jinqii (assembly GCF_045032595.1). Taxonomy (NCBI): domain Bacteria; kingdom Bacillati; phylum Actinomycetota; class Actinomycetes; order Micrococcales; family Ornithinimicrobiaceae; genus Ornithinimicrobium; species Ornithinimicrobium jinqii. Next base: position 37,280 of record NZ_JBJFZS010000030.1, on the reverse strand, counting down.
CAGTATGCCGAGGCAGGGGCCGCCCAGGACCCCGGGCCGGGGGTGTGGCGTGCCGACCTCGTGGTCAAGGTGGACGCGCCCCTCGGCGAGGAGCTCGCCCGTCTCCGTCCCGGCGCCTTCCTGGCCACGCAGCTCAGCCCCGGGCAGCGGCCGGAGCTGCTCGAGGCGCTCGCCGCACAGGGGGTGACCGCCCTCGCCATGGACGCGGTCCCCCGGATCTCCCGGGCCCAGTCGCTCGACGTGCTCTCCTCCATGACCAACATCGGGGGCTACCGTGCGGTGGTCGAGGCGGCGTACGAGTACGGCTCGGTGTTCACCGGGCAGATCACCGCGGCGGGGACGGTGCCGCCGGCCCGGGTGTTCGTCATCGGTGCGGGTGTCGCCGGGCTGGCCGCGATCGGCACGGCCAGCAGCCTGGGGGCCGTGGTGCGCGCCTTCGACATCCGCCCCGAGGTCGAGGAACAGGTCGAGTCGATGGGCGCCAGCTTTGTCCGCCTCGACCTGCCTGAGCAAGGCCTGAGCAACGACGGCTACGCCCGGGAGATGGACGAGGACCTGCAGCGCCGGGCCATGGAGGTCTACGCCCGCGAGTGCGCAGCGGCGGACATCGTCATCACCACTGCCCTGATCCCGGGCCGCCCTGCGCCCAGGCTCGTCACGGCGGAGACCGTGGCGCAGATGCGGCCGGGCAGCGTGGTGGTGGACATGGCCGCACGCAACGGCGGCAACTGCGAGCTCACCGAGCCTGGAACGGTTGTGACCACGCACAACGGGGTCAAGGTCGTCGGCTACACCGATCTGCCCGCGCGACTGCCCACGCAGGCATCCCAGCTCTACGGCACCAACATCGCGAACCTGGTGGCGATGCTGACGCCCGGCAAGGACGGTCAGGTCGTCCTCGACCTGGACGACGAGGTGCTGCGCGCGCTGACGGTCACCCACCAGGGTCAGGTCCTGTGGCCGCCCCCGCCCGTGAGCGTCTCGGCGGCGAAGCCGGGCGAACCGGCAGCCCCACCCGCCGTCGCCCTCGCCGACGCGGCGCCGACGGGCACGTCCCGTACCCCGCGACGGCGCGCCGTCATGGTGGGCCTGGCGGCCGTGCTGTTCGCTCTGCTCGCCACCGTCTCGCCTCCCGACCTCCTGGGCCACCTCACCGTGTTCTCCCTCGCGGTGATCGTCGGCTTCTACGTGATCACGAACGTCACGCACGCGCTGCACACGCCGCTGCTGGCGGAGACCAACGCGATCAGCGGCATCATCCTGGTCGGCGCGCTGCTGCAGGTCGGCAACGAGGACCTGCTGGTCCGCAGCCTGGCTCTGGCCGCGTGCGTGGTGGCCAGCATCAACGTCTTCGGCGGCTTCGCGGTCACGGCGCGGATGCTGCGGATGTTCAGGCGCGAGGAGTCGGCATGACCCCGAGTCTGGTCCAGGCGGCCTACCTGGTCGCGGCCCTGCTGTTCGTGCTGTCCCTCGCGGGCCTGTCCCGGCACGAGACCGCCCGGCGGGGGAACGTGCTGGGCATCGCCGGTATGACGATCGCGCTCGCAGCGACGATATGGCTGGCGGCGGCACGCGCCTCCGATCCCGGCCTCACCCTGGCGCTGATCGCCGCCGCCATGCTCGTCGGGGCAGGTGTCGGCCTGTGGCGCGCCCGCTCCGTCGAGATGACCGGCATGCCGCAGCTGATCGCGCTGCTGCACAGTTTCGTGGGCGTCGCCGCGGTCCTGATCGCCTACAACGCCTACCTCTCCCGCGGCCCCCTGTCCGGGTCGGAGGAGACCCTCCACCTGGTCGAGGTCTTCCTCGGCAGCCTCATCGGTGCGGTCACCTTTACGGGCTCGGTCGTCGCCGCCCTCAAGCTGAGCGCCCGAATCCCCGCCAACCCCGTGCTGCTGCCGCACCGGCACCTGCTCAACCTGCTGGCACTGGTCGCCTCTGCCGCCCTCCTGGTCTGGTTCGTGCTCAGCCATGACCTGCTCCCGCTGCTGCTGATGACGGTCATCGCCCTCGCCTTCGGCTGGCACCTGGTGGCCTCCATCGGCGGCGGCGACATGCCCATCGTCGTGTCGATGCTCAACAGCTACTCCGGGTGGGCCGCAGCAGCGGCCGGCTTCCTGCTGGGCAACGACCTCCTCATCATCACCGGCGCCCTGGTCGGCTCCTCCGGCGCCATCCTGAGCTACCTGATGTGCCAGGGGATGAACCGCTCGTTCATCTCGGTCATCGCCGGTGGCTTCGGCAGCGAGGGCAAGACCTTCGAGGGTGACCACGACTACGGTGACTACCGGGAGAGCACGGCCGCCGAGGTGGCTGCGCTGCTGCGGAACGCCAGGTCGGTGGTCATCACGCCGGGCTACGGCATGGCCGTGGCGCGGGCGCAGCACCCGGTCGCGGACCTGAGTGCCCGCCTACGGGCGTGCGGGACGGACGTGCGGTTCGGCATCCATCCCGTGGCAGGACGGCTGCCCGGGCACATGAACGTCCTGCTGGCGGAGGCGAGGGTGCCCTACGACATCGTGCTCGGCCTGGACGAGATCAACGACGACTTCTCCCAGACCGACGTCGTCCTGGTCATCGGCGCCAACGACACGGTCAACCCGGCCGCGGTCGACGAACCGGGTTCACCGATTGCCGGCATGCCGGTGCTCCAGGTGTGGAAGGCCCACGACGTCGTCGTCCTGAAGCGGTCGATGGCCAGCGGCTACGCGGGCGTGCAGAACCCGCTGTTCTTCAGGGACAACACCCGGATGCTCTTCGGGGACGCCAAGGACGCGGTCGAGGCGGTCGTGAGGCTCCTGTGAGGACGACCGTCGGCCGTCACCGGCGAGGGCACGGCCGGAGTCGTCCTCGCGCACACAGCGTCCGGGCTAGGAGACCGCCGCCGCAAGGTTGCTGAGACTGTCCTCGAGCTGCTCCTCGGTGACGAGCGGGAACGAGATCTTCCGGAGCAGCTCAGGGTCGGTGACGTTGCTCCAGTCGTAGGTGAGACGAACCTGCGTGCTGGCCGGCCCATGGGGCTCGAGCTCCCACACCCACTGCCATCCCTTGGGCTCTGTGCCTGCGGGGGCGGTCTGCCACGCGAGGAGCTTGCCGTCGTCGTAGCCCGTGACGTGGTTGTCCGTCTGGTACTCGCCGCCCATGTGGTCGCCGGCCATGTTCATGCGGAACCGCTGCCCGGTGCCGGTGATGCGGTCGCCGTGGTCGACCGAGCGCACGAACCCCGAGCCGTCGACGGCGACGTGGTTCTCCGGCAGGGACAGCACCTCGAAGATCTCGGCGGCGCCGGCGTCGATGGTCCGGGTGACGGTGATGCTCTTCTCAGGGTCCATGACCTCGACGCTAACGACGCCGGGCCCCGCGCGCGACCTGAGACGCGGACGCCGGGCCCGTTCGGCACGTGGCGGCGACCGTCGGGGCTGCTCCGGTCAGGGTGGTCAGGCGGTGAGGCGCACCGTCTGCGCGTGCGGGATGGAGGCGTAGCGCTCCGGTGTGCACGTCAGCAGGATCACCTGCACGTCCGCCCCCTCGGCGCTGGCCCCGAGCACCTCGCCCATCTGCTCCAGACGCTCGGGGTCGCTGTAGCCCAGCGCGTCGTCGATGACGACGGGGACCCCCTGGGTGGGGTCGACGAGGCGGGCCACCGCGAGCCGGGCCAGGATGCCCAGCTGCTCCTTGGCACCACCGGAGAGCTCGTCGAAGGGAACTGTCGCACCGTCGAGGCTGCGGTCCCGCAGGCTCAGCTCGTCGTCCACGCTGACCGAGAAGCTGTCGCCGTAGACCCGGCGGCCCAGGTCCTCCAGAGCCCGGGTGAAGGGCAGCGCGTAGGCCCGGTGGGCCGCGCTGCGGTGCTCCTGCAGGGTGCGCCACAGGTGCCGGGCCGCGCGGGCACGTCGGTCGAGCGAGGCCAGGACACCCTCCGCCTCGTCCAGTCCCCGGACCGCGAGGTCGTAGAGCTCCTGACGTCCCTCGCTCTGCGCCATCTCCACCTGACCGCCGAGGGTGTGCAGCGTCGCCCACGCCACCTGGAGGTCGGCGCGAAGCCTGTCGGCCCCGGCGCTCACGTCCGCCAGCCGGCGCTGCGCGCCGTCTGCGTCGGCCTCCTCGAGTGCGCGCCGCGCGCTGAGCTCGGCGGTCTCCGCCTCCGCGAACGCACCCGCCCGGCGCTGAGCCTGCTCCTCGAGGACGCTGTCGGGCGTCTGGGCCCGGGCGCGGTCGAGCGCCGCGCTGAGCGCGTTCCGTCGCTCACGGTCTGCCTCGATGACACCCGCCACGCGGTCGAGTCGCGCGCGCAGCGTGGCCACCGCCCGGCGACGCTCCTGCAGGTCGACCATGGCCGCCTTGCGTGCCTCCCGTGCCTTCTGCAGGTCTGTGGCGGCTGCCCTCGCGACCGCGCGAGCCGTGGCCTCGTCCGGCGGCGCCGGCTCGTCGGCGGGCCGCTCACCCTCCTGCCGATCCACCTGCGTCCGCAGCCGCTCGACGTCTGCGACGAGGTCGGCCGGCAGCTGCCCGGCGAGCGCCTCGTGGAGCTCGGCGGGGGCCCGCCCTGACAGCGCCGACCGCAGGCCGCGGGTGAGCTCACGCACTCGTGACCGGTTGGCCTCGGTGGCCTCCGCAGCCTCCTCCAGGGCGCCCAGGCCGTCGGCGCCGGTGCCCGACAGTGCGCTCGCCAGCTCGGCCTGGGCGGTCTCCAGCGCCTGGGCGCGCACACGGCTGTCGGCCTCGGGCTCGACGACGACCCGGACCGCACCTGGCACCGTGACGACGACCTCGCTGCCGAGCACCACCGTCGCGGAGGAGTGGGCGGCCACCGAGGTGCGACCCTCCCCGGACCCTCCGTCGATCTCTGCCGGGACGCCGAGCGCCTCCACCCGCACCCGTGCGCTGGCTCCCTCGTGCTTGGCCCGGAGGACGGCGACCTGCTGATCCAGGGCGCGGACTGCTCGCAGGGTCGCCGCCGACACCAGGTGCGCGGGCTCGGCCGCATGCGCCTGGTCGAGCTCGTCCACGAGCCGGTGGACCGCCGTGACGAGCGACCGCAGGCGGTCGGCCTCCAGGCGGTCGGCGAGGTGGTCGGCCGCCGTCCGGGCCCGGTCGCAGACGGCGTCGGCCGCCTCGACGGCCTCGTCGGCGCCGCCGAGCGCCTCCTCGGCGACCCGGAGCGCCTCCCCGAGGACGGCGGCCTGCTGCTCGTCCTCGGCGCGGGCCCGCTCGGCCTGCGTCAGCTGCTCGGTGAGCGCGGCGACGGCACCGGCCTGGTCCCGGCGCTGCTTCACACCCTGCGCCGCCGTGCGCGAACGCTCCCGCGCCTCGCCCAGTCGTGCCCTGGCCTGCTCGTGCGCGGCGACCACCTCGGCCACGGAGTCGTGCTCACGCTGGGCGGTCTCGAGGGCGGCGCCGGCGGTGGCCAGCCGTCCTTCCAGCTCGGTGACCCGCTGGCGGGCGACGTCCTGACGCTCGAGCAGGGTCGAGGCCTCCTGCAGCCGGCGGTGGGCCTCGGCCACCTCGTGCTGCGCCTGCGTGTGGTCGCGCCTGGCCTGCGTGTAGTCCCCGGTCGGACGACCGGTGGCGGTGAAGTAGGTGCGGAACTCGCGCTCCGCGCGGTCGAGGACCCTCTCGCCCTCCTCTGCGTGCAGCTGCGAGCCGCCCGCGGCGTCGAGGGCCTGGCCCAGCACCGTGCTGGAGACGAGGGGGGCCACGGTCCCGTCGCCCGACTGGGTCAGGCGCAGGGCGTCCCAGAGCGTGCGGTCGAGCGACTCGCCGACGAGCCGGTCGAGGCGCGCCTGAGCAGCCTCACCGGTCAGCTGCTCAGGAACCGGCGAGAGGATCTCCAGCGTGGTCGACGGGCGGCGCAGCCACTGCTTGGCGAACCGCACCCGGTGGCCGCCCACCGTGAACTCGGCCTCGACGAAGGGGCCCACGTCGCGGTTGACCGGCTTGAGCCTGAGGACCTCGCGACTCTGCGAGGTGGCCTTCAGCCGTGGGTCGAGGAGCTTGTCGAAGGCCTCGATGATCGTGGACTTGCCGACCTCGTTGGGTCCCTCGACGACGACGACACCGGAGTCGGGCAGCTCGACGGTCCGCTCGGCCACCCCCTTGACGTCGCGCAGGGTGATCCGGTGCAGCCTCATGCCGCACCCCCGCGGGTGAGGCGGTAGAGGAGCGCGAGCGCGCCCCGTGCGCTCTCGTCGTCGTCGCCCCGCCCCGGGACGAACGGGACCGTCTCCGCCGGGCCCGGCTCGTCCTCGTCGTCGGGCGGTGCGAGCTGCTGACGGCCCTCCGGAGCGGTCGGGCGCGCCTCCTCGCGGATCTGCGCCAGGGCGCCGGCCAGGAACCCGCTCAGCCCGAGGTCCTCCCACTCGGTGTCGTCGCTGATGACGGCGAGGTCTGTGTGCCGGGACCACTCGAGGACCGCAGCGAAGGTGTCGCGGTGCCTGGCCCGCAGGTCCTCCAGCCGGCCGTGCTGCGCCAGCGTCAGGGTCCCGCTGAGCGCCAGCCGCACCACCGTCCGGTCCTTGTCGGGAACCCTGGCGAGCCGGGCGTCGAGGGCTGCCACGTCGGCGTCCCTCTCCACCCGCTGCTCCACGTCGAGGAAGGTCCAGGTGCCGACGTGGTGGGCAGTGACCCGCACCTGCTCACCGCCGCCCGCCTCGACGACGAGCACGTCACCAGGACGCGTCTCGCGGAAGGAGGTCGGCTCCGGCGCCCCTGCGTAGTGGATCGCCGGGGTCCCCGCGACCTCCGTGCGCGAGTGGCGGTCCCCCAGCGCGACGTAGTGGATCCGTCCCTCGTCCAGCGCGTGCAGCAGCGGCCCGGTCGCGATGGTCGCAGGGTTGCGCCGGTCCGGGTCGAGGACGTCCACGGCACCGTGACCGACGAGGACGCGCACCGTCCCGTCCGGGGCCGGGCCCTCCGGCACCAGCGCCAGGGCCTCGGCCAGCAGGTCGCGGCCGGGGTGCTTGCCGTGCCACGGCGCCGCCACGAGCTCGACGCCCCCGCCGACGGTGTGCACCCCGCCCGTCAGGACGGTGACATGACCGGGGACCTCCTGCGTGAAGACCGCGGAGGTGTAGACCGACATCGCGTCGAGCGGGTCGTGGTTGCCGGGCAGCAGGAAGACGGGCACCGGCACCTCGCGGAGCGCCTCGAGGGCCCGGCGCACGGTCTGCGGCATGAGCTGGTTGCTCTCGAACACGTCCCCGCACACCACGACGAACGCGCAGTCCTGCTGATCGGCCACCCGGCCGAGCCGCCTGATCGCGTCGACCCGGGCCGCCGAGAACCGGGCCTGGGCCTCGGTGGACAGGAAGCGGCGGGTCATCCCGATCTGCCAGTCCGCGGAGTGCAGGAACCTGACCACGTCGCTCCACCTCGCTGCCCTGTCGTCGCCCGGGCGGATCTCACCCTCGCCCCCCACCGTAGGAGGTGCCACCGACAGACCCCGGGAGGACGCGTTGTCGTGTCGGTCGCACTCAGTCCAGCAGGGCCAGCACGGCCAGCGCCGAACCCACCCCGAGGACCAGGGTCAGGGCCAGGTATGCCGCGGCGCGGCTCCTCGAGTGCCTGCCCAGCTCGGCGGTCTGGACGGCGAGCGTGCTCCACGTCGTCAGCGCCCCGCACAGGCCCGTCCCGAGCAGGAGCAGCACCACCGGTGCCGGCTCGAGCGCGACCAGCACCCCCAGGGCTGCGGAGCCCACGGTGTTGGCCACGAGCACGCCGCGCAGCGATCCCCACCCGGACACCGACAGCAGGTGCCGCACGACCGCACCCGTGCTGCCGCCCACGGCCACCGCCAGGACCGCCCAGGCCCACGGCATACCCGGGTCCGTCATGGTCGTGCCCGTCCCGACACCCACGCCCGGCGCGTCCAGCCGGCCGCCAGGGCCGCCGCACCGACGCAGAGCGCAGGGGTGAGGAGCAGGTAGAGGAGCACCACCGCCGGCGCGACCTCGAGCCCGAGCCCCACCTGCACGGCGAAGGTGGAGAAGGTGGTGAACCCGCCCAGCACCCCGGTGGCGAGGAAGCCGCGGTGGAGGCCCGAGCCCACCCCGCTGTCCAGCACCACCACGACCGCCCCGAGGAGCGCGGAGCCGACCACGTTGACCAGCAGCGTCGCCCACGGCACCCCACCCTGGGCCTGCGGCAGCACCAGCTCGACCAGCCAGCGCAGCACCGATCCGAGGGCGCCGCCGAGCGCGACGGAGGCCAGGGTGGGGGCGGCGAGGGGCACGGGTCGAGGGTAGACGCCCGTAGAATGGCCCGATGACTGCCGCCCCTGCGAATGACGGACCCCCCTCCAGTACGGGGCCGGGCCTGCCCCGGCTTCGTGGGAACGAGGGGGCTTCCTCGTGCTGATCGTCACAGGCATCGTGGTCGTGGTGGTGCTGACGATCATGACCGGCTACTTCGTGGCGCAGGAGTTCGCCTACGTCAGCGTCGACCGTGGCAAGCTGCGCCAGCTCGCGACCGGGGGGGACGCCGCGGCGGAGCGGGCCCTGCGTGTGACCTCCCGCCTCTCCTTCGCCCTCTCCGGCGCCCAGTTCGGGATCACCGTGACCGCGCTCATGGTGGGCTACCTCGGCGAGGAGCTGCTCGTCCGCGGCCTCACCGACGGGTATGCCGATGCCGGCCCCCTCACGCGCGCCGCGATGATCTCCGTCTTCTCCGTCGGGACGCTCGTCTTCTCGACGGTGCTCCAGATGGTGATCGGTGAGCTCGGCCCCAAGAACTGGGCCATCGCGGAGCCGGTGCGGCTGGCCCGAGCGCTCTCGCGCTCGACCCTCATCTACCTCACCGTCCTCGGGCCGGTGATCGGTCTGTTCGACAAGGCCTCGAACGCGCTGCTGCGCGCCGTGGGCATCGAGCCCGTCGAGGAGCTCCCCCAGGGCGCGACGCCGGAGGAGCTCACGCGCATCATCGCCGAGTCCCAGAGCGGGGGCACGCTCGACGACGACCTCTCGATGCTGCTCGAGCGGGGCCTGGCCTTCCGCCACCGGGTGGCGGAGGAGGTGATGACGCCCCGGACGTCGGTGGTGACGATCCAGGCCGACGAGAACGTGTCGACGGTCCTGGAGGCCCTGCAGACCGGCCACTCGCGCTTCCCGGTCGTCGGACGCGACATCGACGACGTCGTCGGCGTCATCGGCCTGCACAACCTGCTCGAGGTCGACGCCGACGACCGGGCCGCCACCCTGGTCCGCGACCTCGCCGAGGACGCGATCATCCTGCCGGAGTCGCTGCCCCTGGGAGGGGTCCTCGAGGCGCTGCGCGAGCGGCACCAGCAGCTGGCGGTCGTCGTGGACGAGTACGGCGGGTTCGCCGGGATCGTGACCTTCGAGGACGTCGCCGAGGAGGTGGTGGGCGAGATCTGGGACGAGGACGACGACGACGCCACCACCAGCGAGGCCCGCGCGGACGGCATCTGGGACCTCTCGGCCCGCCTGCGCATCGACGAGGTCGCCCAGGTGACGGGTACCGAGCTTCCCGAGGACGAGAACTACGACACGCTGTCCGGGCTGGTCCTGGACCGGCTCGGCCGCACCGCCGTGGAGGGTGACAGCGTCCTCGTCACGTGGCGCAGCCGCGACGCCGACGGGGACGAGCTGGTCCACCAGGCCCGGATCGACGTGATCACCACCCAGCGCTACGTGCCCGACACGGTGGCCCTGCACCCTGCGGTGACGCTTGCCGCGCAGGAGTGGGAGCGGCTCGACGATGCCGAGCGCGAGGCGCTGGGCACGGACGAGACCATGGTGATCGCGACCGCCGACGGCGCGGCCCAGCAGGCCCAGCAGGCCCAGCAGGCCCAGCAGACCCAGGAGTCGCTCCGATGAGCACCACCACCGCCCTGATCGTCAGCGTGCTGCTGCTGGTGGCCAACGCCTTCTTCGTCGCCGCGGAGTTCGCCATCGTCGCCGCCAAGCGGCACCGGCTCGAGGAGCGCGCCGAGGCCGGCAGCCGCGCGGCACGGGCGGCCGTCGAGGCCTCGCGCGAGCTGTCCCTCATGCTCGCCGGCGCCCAGCTGGGCATCACCCTCTGCACGCTGGCGCTGGGGGCCCTGGCCAAGCCGGCCGTCGCCTACCTCCTCGAGCCCCTCATCGAGGCGATCGGGGTCCCGGAGGTGATGGTCCACGCCATCGCGGTGGTCATCGCGGTCTCCGTCGTGGTCTTCCTGCACATGGTCGTCGGGGAGATGGCCCCGAAGTCCTGGGCGATCTCGCACCCGGAGAGCTCGGCGATGATGCTCGCGATCCCCTTCCGGATCTTCACCTGGCTGATGCTCCCGGTGCTCTGGCTCATGAACGCCCTGGCGAACCTGCTGCTGCGCATCGGCGGCATCGACCCCGTCGACGCTCTCGGCAACGCGCAGACGCCCGCCGAGCTGCAGCTGCTGCTGGCCCAGTCCTACGAGCACGGGGTGCTCGAGGACGCGGACCACCGCATCCTCAGCGGTGCGCTGCGCCTGGAGGAGGAGACGGTGGCCTCGGTCATGTTCCCGACCACCGCGGCCGTCACGATCCCCCGGCACCACACGGTGGAGGACGTCGAGCGGATCAGTCGCGAGAGCGGGCGCTCACGCCTGTTCGTCGTGGAGCCCACGGGTCGGGCCGGTCAGCAGCGGATCCGCGGACTGGTGCACGTCCGCGACGCCATCCTCGCGACGGCGCACGGCGGTGCGAGCCGTCCGCTGGGCGACATCCTGCAGCCGGTCGCCATGCTCCCGGCGACCATGCCGCTGATCGACGCCGTCTCGAGCCTGCGCCAGCAGCGCGGCCAGCTCGCGCTGGTGCGGGACGACGACGGCAAGCTCGTCGGGATGACCTCGATGGAGGACATCCTGGAGCAGATCCTGGGCGAGTTCGACGACGAGTCGGACGAGGCGACCCAGCAGCCCGTGCGCGCCTGAGCCCGCACCTGGACGGCAGGAGGCCCCCGACCGGACGAACCGGCGGGGGCCTCCTGCGTGCGACGGGTGGGGTCAGCCGACGCGGCCGTACCCGGAGACGCCGCTGAAGATGGCGCGCAGCTGGCTCGGGATGCCGGGCTTGCCGGAGTCGTACATCATGCCGTTGCCGGCGTAGATGCCGACGTGGTACGCGGGGTAGCCGTAGAAGACCAGGTCGCCCGGCTGCGGGTTGCTCACCGGGGTCGCGGACGCCTGCTGCGCCGCCGCCGTGCGGGGCAGCGAGATGCCGACCTGCGCGAAGACGTACTGCGTGTATCCGGAGCAGTCGAAGCCCGCGGGGGTGCTGCCGCCGTAGACGTAGTAGATGCCGGTGTAGGCAGCCGCGACGGAGAGCACTCCGCCGGTGGGCGCCGGGGCGACCGGGGCCGCCGGCTCGACGGGCGCCGGCTGGGGTGCCGGGGCCGCGGGGGCGACCGGGGCTGCCGGCGCCGCTGCGCGCTCGGCGCTGCGGCTCGGTGCGGCCTCCGCACGGGTCTCGACCTGGGTCTGCACCTGCTCCTGGGCGGGCGCCTCGGCGGCCTGCGCGGGCGCCTCGGCAGCCTGCGCGGGCGCCTCGGCAGCCTGGGCGGGCGCCTCGGCGGCCTGGGGTGCGGGGGCGGCCGGCGCGCGGGTCACGACCACGCCGGTGAAGCCGGAGGTTCCGAAGCGGGCCGTCTCGGCGGCCGTGGGTGCCGTGGCCGCGACGGCGGGGCGCTCCGCGGCAGCCACGGTCTCGACGACGCGGACGAGCGTGTCCGCCGTCTTGATGCCGGACGCGTGCTCCTGCGGGGTGCTGGGGGTGGCGCCCGCACCGGCGGCGGTGCCGGCGAGCAGACCTGTCGAGGCGGCGGCGACGGCCGCGGTGCGGGTGAGGGCGGAGCCGGTCGTGCTGATCCGGCCTGGGCGGCGGTGCCGACCGGGGTGGGTGCGATGCGTCACGAGTTGTTCCTCCAGGGTGCCTACGGGGTCAGCTGTCGGGCTCGGGGTGGAGTGCCCCTCGGTCCGGTGGGCGCCGGGCCGTTCGCCCCAGGGGCCATGACAGCCCCGAAGGTGGGTCCCCCGCTCCTGTCGCGCGGTGGTGTGCTGTGCCCGGACGCGCCGACAGGACTCGGCGTGGCGCTTCTGGGGGGTCCTCCAGGGGAGAGGAGCCGTCGTGCACGCTACCCGCCGGTCCGGTCCGTGTCACCCCTGAGGGTGAGGTGCCTGTGGACAGACGCCGGGGCAGGCATCCGGGCCGACCCCCTCACCTGCGACGACGCGGTTGCCCCGAGAGGACCCCCAGCCTGGCTGTGACACATGTCATAGCAGCCAGGGGGAATCGGAGACACACCGCCCGCCCGGCCGGTCGACCGGCGCGCTCCCGGCCGGGAGGCGTCAGGAGCAGAAGATGTGCGAGGCCACGTCGACCGGGAGCGAGACCGCCTCACCGCCGACCGCCTCGATGATGGTGCGCTCGTCCTCGGACCACACCCGTGCCTCCGCGCCCGGTCGCACGCCGGAGTCCAGCAGGAGGCCCAGCACCTCCGGGTCGACCTGCACAGGCTCCCCGATCCGGGTGATGCGCGTCTCGACGCGCAGCCCGGCCGCCTCTGCGGCGACCACGTTGCTCGCGCGACCAGCGGCGGCCGCTGCGGGAGCGTGCCCCAGCTCCTCGAGCCCGGGCACCGGGTTGCCGTAGGGCGAGGTCGTGCCGTCCTTCACGAGCATCAGGATGCGCTGCTCGACCTGCTCGCTCATGACGTGCTCCCACCGGCACGCCTCGTCGTGGACGTAGGCGGGGTCGAGCCCGATGACGTCGACGAGGAGGCGCTCGGCGAGCCGGTGCTTGCGCATGACCCGCACGGCGGCGAGCCGCCCCTCGACCGTGAGGTCGAGCCGTCGGTCCTCGCTCACGTGGAGCAGCCCGTCGCGCTCCATCCGCCCGACCGTCTGGGACACGGTCGGCCCGGACTGTCCGAGCCGCTCCGCGATCCGGGCACGCAGCGGGACGACCCCGTCCTCCTCCAGCTCGAGGACGGTCTTGAGGTACATCTCCGTGGTGTCGATCAGCTCGCTCACGGCGTCATCCTACGAGGCCCGACGGCGCGGCCGTCGGCTCACGGCGCCAGCCGCAGCCGTCGCCACGCCGCTGGGTCGTCCAGCCCGCCGGGCCCCACCCGTTCCCAGACGATCCGGTCGTGCAGCCTGCTGCGCCGGCCCGCCCACAGCTCCACCCGGTCGGCGACGAGGCGGTAGCCGCCCCAGTCCTCGGGCACCGGCACGTCGTCGGCGCTGCCGGTGTCGGGATAGCGCTCCGCGAACTCCCGGTATGCCGTCTCGACGGTCTCCCGGTCCGGCACCGGGCGCGACTGGGCCGAGGCGTGTGCACCGACCCGCGAGCCCCAGGGGCGCGACCTGAAGTAGGCCAGTACGTCCTCGGGCGGCAGCAGCTCGGCGGTCCCCCGGAAACGGACGGCGCGGTACATCGAGGGCCACGTCAGCGCTGCGGCCATCGCCGGGTTGGCGGCCACCTGCTGCCCCTTGGCGGAGCCGGTGTTGGTGTAGAACGCGGGCCCCCGGGTGTCCAGGTCCCGCATCAGCACCGTCCGCACGTCCGGCACCCCGTCGGCGTCGACGGTCGCCACGGACAGCGCCGTCGGCTCCGGCACGTCCCGCTCCGCCGACTGCCGCTCGATGGCGGACGCCACCCAGGCCCGGACGATCTCGAGGGGCGCCGGCGGGCAGGCGTCCTCCGACAGCCCCTCCCCCGCGTAGTCGACGCGCGCGGCGCGCTCGGCGACCACGTCAGCGCTTCGGGAGCTTGGGCAGGTGAACCGTGCGCCGCAGCTGCTCGGGACGCATCCGCCTGCCCGGGTCGGTGTTGAGCAGGAGCGCCTCGAACGGGATGTTGGTGTGCGGGTGGGTGCCCACGGGCTCGTTGCGCGAGAAGACCACCCAGTAGGACCCGTCCGCGTGGAAGACCTGCTGGACGGTGCCGTCGACGACGGACTCGGCGTGCGCGAACGCCAGCTTGCGCGCCGACGCGTGCTCGCGCCGGGCGGAGACGAGCCGCTGCGCCGGCTCGCGCTGCTTCAGCATCTGCTCCACGACCTGCGGACCGTACTTCTGGGCGAGCGTGTAGACGATCGGTCCGTACTTGAGAGAGAGCTTGGCTAGGTTGGCTGCCACGTGGCCTCCTGGGTCGGTGTCGGCACCACGGTAGGTGATGCTCCGGACTCAACGCCCGACGGCATACCCCTGCATCCCTCGCGGGTTGGCCCCGGCGGACAGCACGCCGGTGCGGGGGTCGCGCGCGACGGCGCACAGGCGACCCAGCGACCACGGCCCCTGCTCGACCACCTCGTGGCCCCGGGAGCGCAGGGCCGAGAGGGTCCCCTCGCCCAGCCGCGACTCCGCGACGAGGACACCGGGCTCGGTGGCCCGGGGGTGGAAGCTGCCGGGGAAGCTCGTGGTGTGGAAGACGGGGGCGTCGATGGCCTCCTGCAGGTCGAGCCCGCCGACGAGGTGCCGCAGGAGGAACACGCTCTGCCACTGGTCCTGCTGGTCGCCGCCGGGGGTGCCGCAGGCGAGGACGGGTATGCCGTCGCGCAGCACCAGGGTCGGCGAGAGGGTGGTGCGGGGCCGGCGGCCGGGCACGAGCGAGCTGGGAAGCCCCTGCTCGAGCCACATCATCTGCAGGCGGCTGCCGAGGCAGAGACCCAGCTCCGGGATCGTCGGCGAGGACTGCAGCCAGCCGCCGCTGGGGGTCGCGGAGACGAGCATGCCCCAGCGGTCGACGACGTCGACGTGGCAGGTGTCGCCGCGGGTCAGTCCGTCGCGCTGCACCGTCGGCTCACCGACGGTGGCGTCGTCGCCGACGTCCGCCCCCCCGGTCGCGAGCGCGAGCGCGGCGAGCCGCGGCTCCCGTCCGCCGGGCGACCCCGGCCGCACCTCCCGGCTGGCGGTGGCGCCCACGAGAGCGGCGCGCTGCGCGGCATACCCCGGGTCGAGGAGGTCGCCCAGCGGCACCTCGGCGCTGTCGCCGAACCACGCCTCGCGGTCGGCCATCGCCAGCTTCCAGGCCTCGACGAGGGTGTGGACGCCCTCGACGGAGTCGAGGTCGGTCTGGCCCAGCCCGTCGACCATCTGCAGCACCTGCAGCAGCGTCGGTCCCTGGCCCCAGGGGCCGGTCTTGGCGATCGTGTGACCGGCCACGTCCAGGGTGACGGCGTCCTCCCAGGTCGCCTCGAAGTCCGCGAGGTCCTGGCCGCTGAGGACTCCGGGGAGCACCTGGCCGCCGGAGTGCCGGAAGGCCCGCCGGGCGAAGGCGTCGACCGCCTCCGCCACGAACCCGTGCGACCAGGCCCGGCGCACGGCGTCGACACCGCGCTCCCGGCCACCGTCCGCGGCGTCCTCCTCGGCGAGGAGCCGCTCGAGGGTGTCGGCCCAGGCCGGGTTCGCCAGCAGGCTGCCGGGACGGGGCGCCCGACCGTCGACGAGCCAGAGGTCCGCCGACGTCGGCCAGTCCTGCTCGAAGAGGTCCTGCACGGTCTCGATCGTCCGGCTGACCCGCTCGAGCACCGGATGCCCGTGGCGTGCGTAGTGCAGCGCCGGCTCTGCCACCGTCCGGGCGGTCATCGTGCCGCGGTCGCGCAGCAGCACCATCCAGGCCTCGAACGCCCCGGGGACGGCGGTCGCCAGCGGTCCGGAGCCGGGCACCCGGTCGAGCCCGACCGAGGCGAAGTGCTCGGGGGTGGCACCGGCGGGCGCCGGTCCCTGCCCGCAGAGCACGCGCGGTGTCGGGTCGTCGGCCGAGGCGACGATGAGCGGCAGGTCGCCGCCGGGACCGTTGAGGTGCGGCTCGACGACCTGCAGGACGAGGCCGGCGGCGACGGCCCCGTCGGCGGCGTTGCCGCCGAGCTCGAGCATCCGCATGCCCGCCTGCGAGGCCAGCCAGTGCGTGCTGGAGACCATGCCGACGGTCCCGGTCAGGGTCGGGCGCGTGGTGAAGGACATCAGCCGAGCGTCGCCAGGACGGGGACGAGCAGCAGGGCCGCGAGGGCCACGAGGACGACGAGGCGTCGGGTGTGGGCGTTCATCAGGTCACCTTCTCAGGAAGGGGCTCGGTGAGGGCCGCACCCCGCTCGAGCACCAGCGGGCGGGCCCAGCTGGCCCGGACGCGCAGGCGCAGGTTGTCGTTGCGCATGACGTAGACGGTGGCGACCACCGCCGTGGCGCCGCAGGCGATCGCGGCGATGAGCACCGTCCACCGGGCACCGTACTGCTCGCCGATCCAGCCGATGACCGGCGCCCCCAGCGGGGTGCCGCCGAAGAAGACCGCCATGTAGAGGGCCATCACCCGCCCACGGACCTCCTGGTCGACCGACAGCTGCACCATGGCGTTGGCGCTGACCATGACCGTCAGCGCGGTGAGCCCCGTGGGGACGAGCAGGATGAGGTAGGTCGTGAACGTCGGGGCGAGCGCGAGGACGAAGGAGAAGACGGCGAACGCCGCGAGCGAGCCGAGCAGCAGGCGCCACCGTGGACGTTCCCGCCGGGCGGCGAGCAGCGCTCCGGCCAGCGACCCGATCGCCATCACCGAGCCGGTCACCCCGTACTCCGTGACCCCCTTGCCGTAGACCTCGGTGGCCATGAGGGCGTTGGTGATCTGGAAGTTCATGCCGAAGGTGCCGTGCATGAACGCGATGCACAGGATGAGGATGAGGTCCGGTCGGCGCCGGACGTAGGCGACCCCCTCCCGCACGGAGGAGCGTCCCTTCCCGGCGCGGTCCGGCAGGGGCGCCAGCTGGCGCACGTCCAGGAGCAGCAGCGCCACGATGACGGCGACGAAGGTGAAGGAGTTGATGACCAGCGTCGGACCGGTGCCGAAGGCGGCGATGAGCAGTCCGGCCGTCGCGGGGCCGATGAGCCGTCCGGAGTGGAAGGACGCGCTGTTGAGGCCGACGGCGTTGGTCAGCACGCGGGGCGGCACCATCTCGGACACGAAGGACTGGCGCGCCGGGGCGTCGAAGGCCGCGGCGGTGCCGGAGAGGAAGGCCAGGACGTACATGTGCCACAGCTCCATGGAGCCGGTGAGCACGGCGACACCCATGAGCAGCGCGAAGAACGCCATCAGCGACTGGCTGACGAGCATGACTCGCCGCTTGGGGAAGGTGTCGCTGATCGCCCCCGCGATCGGGGTGAAGAGCACGATCGGCAGGAACTGCAGGCCGGTGACGATGCCCAACGCCGACGCCGAGTTGTCGGTGAGCTCGGTGAGGACGACCCAGTCCTGGGCGACGCGGCCCATCCAGGTGCCGGTGTTGGAGACGAGCGCCCCGGCGGCGTAGATGCGGTAGTTGCGGACCGACAGCGCCGCGAACATCGTGCTCACGGCCCCACCACCCGGTCGAGCAGGTCGGTGGCCTCGCGCAGCACCTGCCGCTGGTGCGCGGTGATCTCCTCGAGCCGGCCGGTCATCCAGGCGTCGCGGTGGGCCCGCTCCCGTCGCACGATCTCCTGGCCCTCCGGGGTGAGCGAGAGCCGCACCAGGCGGCCGTCGTGCGCGTCCGGGGAGCGCACGGCATACCCCGCCTCGCAGGCCTGGCCCACGGTGCGGCTCACGCTCGGCGCGCTGACCTGCTCGATCGCGGCCAGCTCGCCGACGGTCCGCGGCTCCTCGGAGAGGCGGGCCAGGACGCTGAACAGGTGCGGCGCGATGGTGTTGTCCGCGTCGAAGCGCACCCGCCGCGCCACCCGCATGCACGCGATCCGCAGGTCGTGCGCGAGCGCGGAGATGTCGGGCTCGGTCATAGGTCGTTAGCCTAACTCATTACCTCGGCTAAACACCTGCTCCGGACCCGCCGCCCGGCCGCTCCGGACCCGCCGCCCGGCCGCTCCGGACGCGCCGGGCTGCGGTCAGACGCCGAGCCAGCCGCGGATCGGGTCGATGCCGAAGTAGACGAGGAAGAGCCCGGCGACCAGCCACATCAGCGGGTGCACTGCCCCGGCCTTGCCCTTGACCACCTTGAGCAGCACGTAGGCCACGAAGCCCACCCCGATGCCCGCCGTGATCGAGTAGGTGAACGGCATGATGACGATCGTCAGGAACGCCGGGATCGCGATCTCCAGGTCGTCCCAGTCGATGCCGGTGACCTGCTGCATCATCAGGAAGCCGACGATGACCAGCGCGGGCGTCGCCGCCTCGTGCGGCACGACCGAGACCAGCGGGGACAGGAAGGTGGCGAGCAGGAACAGGACCCCGGTGACGATCGAGGCGAGGCCCGTGCGCGCCCCCTCCCCCACCCCTGCGGTGGACTCGATGTATGACGTGTTGCTGCTCACCCCGGCTGCCCCACCGGCCGCGGCGGCCAGCGAGTCGACGACCAGGATGCGGCGCGTGTTGGGCGGGTTGCCCTCCTCGTCGAGCAGGCCGGCCTCGGCACCGACGGCGACCATCGTGCCCATCGTGTCGAAGAAGTCGGCCAGCATGAGGGTGAAGACCAGCAGGAAGACCGCCGTGGCGCCGATGGCCGAGAACGACCCGAGCAGCGAGAACTGGCCGAGCAGGCTGAAGTCCGGCACCTGCACGATCGACTCCGGGAGCGCCGGGGCGTTGAGGCTCCAGCCGGTCGGGTTGGCGCCGTCGGGGGTCTGCCCACCGATGCTGAACACCGCCTCCAGCAGGATCGCCAGCGCGGTCGCCGTGACGATCCCGTAGAGGATCGCGCCGCGCACCCCCATCGTGAGCAGCGCCGCGATCGTGAACAGGCCGACGACGAAGACGAGCGTCGGCCAGCCGGCGAGAAACCCGCCGACGCCCAGCTCGACCGGCACGGGACCGCTGGCGGGCTTGCGCACGACACCCGCGTCCACGAGCCCGATGATCGTGATGAACAGCCCGATGCCGACCGAGATCGCGACCTTGAGCTGGGCGGGGATCGCGCGGAACACGGCCTCGCGGAAGCCGGTCAGCACCAGGACCAGGATGATGAGCCCCTCCAGCACGACCAGCCCCATCGCGTCGGCCCAGGTCATCCCGTCGAGGCTGGCCACCCCGTAGGCCACGAACGCGTTGAGCCCCAGCCCGGTCGCGAGCGCGAGCGGGTAGTTGGCCACCGCCCCCATGAGGATCGTCATCACGCCGGCCACCAGGGCCGTCACGGCGGCGATGACCTGCAGGTCTCCCCCGGCGAGGAACTCGCCGGTCCCGTCCGGCACGGTGCCGATGATGAGCGGGTTGAGGACCACGATGTAGGCCATCGTGAAGAAGGTCGCCAGGCCTCCGCGGATCTCCTGGGTCACGGTGGACCCGCGCTCGGAGATGCGGAAGTAGCGGTCGAGGGCCGAGGTGCTGACTCGGTCGGGTGCGGTGACGGACATGCGCGCTAGCGTAGTGGCGTGCAGACCCCCTCCCCGCCCCCGTCGGAGCAGCCCACGGACATCCCCGTCCCCGAGGTCACGGTGCGCACGATCGTGCTGGTCCGCTGGGGCCTGCTGGTCTGGGCCGTCGCGCTCGTGGTCCTGCTGCTGGTGCCCGAACTGCGCTCGGGCGAGCGCGAGTGGTGGGTGTGGGTGCCGGTCGCGGGACTCGCCGGCGGCGCCCTCGGCCACGTCTACCTGGCTCGGGGTCGCGGCAACGCCGCCATGGCCTGACGGGCCGGGGCGGGTCGCTCGAGCTCAGCGCTCGACGAACTCCAGGTCGCCGTCGTCGAGCACCGGCGGCTCGACCCGGTCCGGCTCGCGCTTCTCCACGTCGACCTCGCTGTGCGCCCCGCACCCGAAGGTCAGCGCCACGACGGTGCCGTCGGCCGGCGACCACTCGTTGGCGCAGACGCCGAACACCGAGCGCAGGGCTCCGGCCATGGGCAGGAAGTAGCCGCACGTCGAGCACGGCAGCGGCGCCTTGCGGGCCACCTCGCTCTCCGGCCCGTGGTCGCCGTCGTGCCAGCGGGTGGCCGCGGCGTCGCGCCCCTCGGCGGACAGCACCCGCGGACGGCCCAGCCCGAGCTCCCAGAGCGCGACCTGGTCGACGTCCTCCTCGCCCGTGGCCTCGAAGCCGGCCTCGAGCCGCGGGTCGTCGTCCACGTAGGGCGTGCGGTCGTCGGGCCCGATGTCGCCCGGCGCGAGGCGTTCGGCGTACGGCAGCCAGTCCGCGGACAGCAGCGCACCCTCGCCCGGGAGGAGGTGCACCTCGCTGACCGTGGCCTTGCGGGCCCGCGGCGCGCGGGCGAGCGTGACCGCCCACCGCCAGCCGGGGTAGGCGGTGGCCGTGCAGGTGAACAGGTGGGTGGCGACCCGCTCCTCCTCGACGACCGCCCCGACGTGCTCGCCGACCGTCCCCGGCTCGGCGATCTCCTCGGCGGCCCCGCGGGCGAGGTCGACGGCAGCCGTGAGCACGGCGTCTGTCCTGGGGGTCACCACCGCGCTCAGCTCCCGGCCTCGAACTGGTCCGCGACGCCGTGCAGCGCCTTGGCCAGCGCCCCGCCGTGCGTGCGGTCGGGGTAGTGACCCTTGCGCAGCGTGGTGGAGGCCTGGTCCAGCAGGGTGATGAGGTCCTCGACGACGACCACCATGTCCTCGGCCGGCTTGCGGTCGCGCAGCGACAGGCCGCGCGTGACCGACGGGGCCGGCTCGAGCAGGCGCACGTGGAGGGCCTGGTCGCCGCGCTTGCCGGCGACGATGTCGAACTCGACCCGGGCGCCGCGGGTGAGCGCCTCCACGTCCTGGGGAAGGGCGGAACGGGGCACGTAGACGTCCTGGCCCTCGTCGCTGGACAGGAAGCCGAAGCCCTTGTCCTCGTCGTAGAACCTGACCTTGCCGGTGGGCACAGGGCACCTCACGAAGTGGTTGGGAGTGTGGAGCGGTCCTTGCGAGGATATCGTCCGCGGCGGGGCGCGGCGACCACCTTCTCCGTCCGGGGGTGTGCGGTGCGCCGGGCCCACGCGTGCGGACGGGGCACCGCCGGCGAACCGGTGGTGCCCCGTCCGGGCCTGCACGCCTCACCGCAAGGGTCAGGCGCGGGCCTCCTCGGCGAGTGGGTCGTAGGAGGCAACATCCTCGCCGAAGGCGTAGGCGGACTCGCTGTGCTCGGACAGGTCGACCCCGCGGGCCTCGTCCTCCGGGCTGACCCGGAAGCCGATGGTCTTGGCGATGAGGATGCCGATCAGGGCGGTCATCACACCGGTGAAGACGAGGGTGAAGAGGGTGGCCACGACCTGGGCCACGAGCTGCCCGGCGCCGCCGCCGTAGAACAGGCCGCCGCCCTCGCCGTCCACGGGCAGGGCGAGGAAGCCGATCGCCACCGTGCCGATGATGCCGGAGACGAGGTGCACGCCGACGACGTCGAGCGCGTCGTCGTACCCGAACCGGTACTTCCAGCCGACCGCGATCGCGGAGCCGACGCCGGCGAGCAGGCCGATCACCAGGGCGCCGAGCGGGCTGACGCTCGCGCAGGCCGGGGTGATGGCGACCAGGCCGGCGACCACACCGGACGCGGCACCGACCGAGGTCGGGCGGCCGTCGCGGACGCGCTCGGTGAGCAGCCAGGCCAGCATCGCCGCGGCCGGGGCCACGAGGGTGTTGACCCAGATCAGGCCGGCCTCCTCGGCGGTGCCCGCGGCACCACCGTTGAACCCGAACCAGCCGAACCACAGCAGCGCGGTGCCGATCATCACGAGGGGGAGGTTGTGCGGCCGGTGGTAGCCCTTGGACTTCCCGAAGTCGGCGCGGCTGCCGATGATGTAGACGAGCACCAGCGCGGCGAGGCCGGCGTTGATGTGCACCACGGTGCCGCCGGCGAAGTCGATGGCCTCGCCGAACCGGCTGCCGATCGCGCCGTCGGCGGAGAGGAGCCCGCCGCCCCAGACCATGAAGGCCAGGGGGCAGTAGACGAGGGTGACCCAGATCGGCACGAAGACCGTCCAGGAGCTGAAGCGGGTGCGGTCGGCGACCGCACCGGAGATGAGGGCCACGGTGATGATCGCGAAGGTCGCGCCGTAGCCGATGCCGATGAGGTCGCCGGTGCCGACGTGGTCGACCAGGCCGAAGTCCTTCAGCGGGTTGCCGACCAGGCCGCCGAGCATGCCGGGTGCCGAGGTCATGCCGTAGCCCCACAGGACCCAGACCACGCCGACCAGCCCGATCGACACGAAGCTCATCATCACCATGTTGAGGGCGGCCTTGGCACGGGCCAGTCCGCCGTAGAAGAACGCCAGGCCCGGTGTCATCAGCAGCACGAGCGCTGCCGACACCATGACCCAGACGTCACTCGTCGAGAGTTCCATCAGATTGCCTCCTGGGGTGTCGCGCGGTCGTCCTGCTGGTGCGACCGCACCGGTCCGCGGGGTGTTCACCGCGATGCGCCCAGTCAACGGCGGTGATGTTTCCGTCCCGGACGCCCTGTGTTTCCATCGCGTTGCCGGTGGTTTCCCCGACGTAAAACCTCGCTCCGGGCCAGGCCGGTCAGAGCAGGGCGTGGGCGCGGGTCAGGCGGTCCCGCCACCACTGCTCGCGCTCCGCGCCGGCCCGGTATGCCGTGAGCCGGGCCGGGTCGACCGCCGCACGGGCCGCGGCGGCCCGGGCCGTGGTCAGCCTCCCGGCGAGCGGCACGAGCGGGTCCCGGACGACGTCGGCGTCCAGCAGGGCGGCGGTGCCGAGCCCGCAGTCGTGGTCCAGCTGCGGCAGCGCGGCGGCGAGCGCCACCCCGGCCGCGAGGCCGACCGAGGTGTCGAGGGCCGAGCTGACGACGGCCGGGAGCCCGCACGCGGCGACGATCCGCAGGGCCGCGGCCACGCCACCGAGCGGGGCGACCTTGACCACGACGAGGTCGGCGGCGTGCTCCCGGGCCACCCGCAGGGGGTCGTCCGAGCGGCGGATCGACTCGTCGGCGGCGACCGGCACGTCCAGCCCGCGGCGCGCCAGGGTCCGGCGGAGCTGGGCCAGCTCCTCGACGCTCGCGCACGGCTGCTCGGCATACTCCAGCCCCAGCGGTGCCAGACGGGTCAGCGCCGTGAGCGCGTCGTCCACGGACCAGGCCCCGTTGGCGTCGACGCGCAGCCGCGCGCCCGGCCCGGCCACCCGGCGGGCCTCCGTCACCCGCGCGACGTCGTCGTCGAGGTCCTGCCCGCGCTCGGCGACCTTGATCTTGACGGTCCGGCAGCCGTCGTAGCGCGCCAGCACCGCCTCCACCTGCTCCGGCCCGACCGCCGGCAGCGTCGCGTTGACCCCGACCTCCGTGCGCACCGGTGCCGGCACCTCGCCCCACCCCAGCTCCAGCGCTGAGGACAACCAGCGCGCGGCGTCGGCGTCGTCGTACTCGGGGAAGGGCGCCCACTCCGCCCACCCCCGGGGCCCCCGCAGCAGCACCGCCTCCCGCGCGGTCACCCCCCGGAACCGCACCCGCATCGGCAGCCGGACGACGTGCGCGACCTCCAGCAGGTCGGCCAGCTCCGGGATCACTGCCACAGGCTACGACCGGACGCGTCGGACGGCCGCGTGACGCGGACACGACCTGTCCTCCACCAGGCCCGCTCCTGCTGCGCGGCCCGCTCCTTCTCGGCAGACTGGCCGGCATGGCACTCACGTGGTACACGGTCGTCGTCGACTCCCACGACCCGCAGGCCCAGGCCCGGTGGTGGGCGGAGGTCCTGGACTGGGTGGTCGTCTACGACACCCCGGAGGAGGCCGTCGTCGTGCCTCGGCACGCGCTCGAGGAGCACGAGGAGGGTCCGGTGGCCACCCTCGAGGAGTGGAGGCGTCGCGGGCAGGGACTGGTCTTCGTCCCGGTCCCGGAGGACAAGCAGGTCAAGAACCGCCTGCACATCGACCTCGCCCCCCACACGTCGCAGGACCGCGAGGCCGAGATCCAGCGCCTCCTCGACCTGGGCGCGACGCGCGCCGACGTCGGGCAGGACGCCGAGGAGGTCACCTGGACCGTCCTGGCGGACCGGGAGGGCAACGAGTTCTGCGTGCTCAGCAGCCGCGACAGCTGACGGCACCGACCGGGGAGCACGGGCGCGTCCTACCCCTCGCCTAGGCTTGCGAGCGTGACCGACACCGACGTTGCCGACCCGTTCGACCCCGCCCAGTGGCAGGAGGTCGAGGGCTTCGAGCTCACCGACATCACCTACCACCGGCACGTCGAGCTCGGCTGTGTGCGGATCGCCTTCGACCGGCCCGAGGTCCGCAACGCCTTCCGGCCGCACACCGTCGACGAGCTCTACCGCACGCTCGACCACGCGCGGATGACGCCGGACGTGGGCGTGGTCCTGCTCACCGGCAACGGCCCCTCCCCCAAGGACGGCGGCTGGGCGTTCTGCTCCGGCGGCGACCAGCGGATCCGGGGGCGGTCCGGCTACCAGTACGCCGCGGGCGAGACCGTGGACACCGTCGACGCCGCGCGGGTCAGGGCGGAGGGCGGACGGCTGCACATCCTGGAGGTGCAGCGCCTGATCCGCACGATGCCCAAGGTGGTGGTCGCCGTGGTCAGCGGCTGGGCCGCCGGGGGCGGGCACAGCCTGCACGTCGTCTGCGACCTGACGATCGCCTCCCGCGAGCACGCCCGCTTCAAGCAGACCGATGCCGACGTGGGCAGCTTCGACGCCGGCTTCGGGTCGGCCTACCTGGCCAAGATGGTGGGCCAGAAGTTCGCCCGCGAGATCTTCTTCCTCGGGCGGGCCTACGACGCCGAGGCGATGCAGCGGATGGGCGCGGTCAACATCGTGGCCGACCACGCCGACCTGGAGACCGAGTCGGTGCAGGTGGCCCGCGAGATCCTCGGCAAGAGCCCGACGGCGCAGCGGATGCTCAAGTTCGCCCTCAACCTCACCGACGACGGACTGATGGGCCAGCAGGTGTTCGCCGGCGAGGCGACCCGGCTGGCCTACATGACCGACGAGGCGGTGGAGGGGAAGGAGGCGTTCCTGGAGAAGCGCGCCCCCGACTGGTCCCCCTTCCCCTGGTACTTCTGACCAGGGCGGTCGCGGTCCTGCGTGAGACACTGGGCGCTGACCAGCACGGACCCCCCTCCGCGAAGGACCTGACACCCATGCGACGCGCACTCGTGACCATCCTGGCGGTGCCCGCCCTCCTCCTGGCCGGGTGCAGCAGCGACGATGGCGCCGACGCGCCCCCTCCCACCACGCCGCCCGCGACCGACGACGTCGAGCCCACCTCCGGCCCGACCCCGTCCTCCGACTCCGACAGCACGACCGCCACCGCGGACGCCGGACCCACGACCGACGACACCGCTGCGACCGCGACCCCCGGGGACACGGCGGACGGCGAGGTCGAGGGCGGCGCCGAGGGTGAGGCCGCGGCGCAGGTGGCGACCGACTTCCTCGTCGCGATGATCGGTGCCGACCCGACCGCCTGCGACCACATGGTCTCCTTCACCGACCTCGAGAGGCCGATGGCCGACGTCGAGGCCGACTACGAGGCCTGCGTCACCCTGCTGCCCGAGGTCCTCAAGCCCGAGCTCGAGGCCCAGGGCCTGGACGACGCCGACCCCGGCGTGCTCGAGGCCGTGACCATCCAGGGCGCCGACGTCGCGGAGGACGGCACCTCCGCGGTCGTCGACGAGGACAACTTCACCGACCTCTTCGCCGAGTCGATGGCCGGGGAGTCGATCGTCCTGACCAAGATCGAGGACCGCTGGTACGTCGACCTCGACGCGTCCTTCCAGACCGCGGAAGAGAGCCGGTGACGACAGGCTCCCCGGACCTGCTCGTCCCCGCGGGGAGCACCTGGGACCAGCTCTTCCCCGCGCTGCGGACCCTGCTCCACGAGGCGTCGGGCGACGAGGTGGGCGACCGTGCCGACGAGCCCTGCGTCGTCGTCGCCACCTCCGGATCCTCCGGCACACCCAAGCGCGTGCGACTGCCGGCCTCGGCGCTGCGGGCCTCCGGCGAGGCCACGGCCGAGGTGCTGGACGGCCACGGCCGGTGGGTCCTGGCCCTGCCCACCCACCACGTCGCCGGGCTGCAGGTCCTCGCCCGGTCCGTCCTCGCGGGCACCGAACCCGTGGCGCTGCCGGCCGGCCCCTTCACCGGTGGTGCCTTCGCGTCGGCCGTCTCTCGCGCCGGCGGCGGTTCCCCCACCTACGCCTCGCTGGTCCCCACCCAGGTGCACCGGCTGCTGCAGGACGCCGACGGCACCGCCGCCCTGGCGTCGCTGGACGCGGTCCTCGTCGGTGGGGCCGCCGCCGACCCCGGACTGCTCCGGCACGCGCGCGAGGCCGGGGCCCGCGTCGTCACCACCTACGGCATGAGCGAGACCGCCGGCGGCTGCGTCTACGACGGGGTGCCGCTGCCGGGGGTCGTGGCGCGGCTCGACCCGGTCGACCAGCGCATCCACCTCGCGGGACCCGTGCTCGCGCAGGGGTATGCCGACGCGCCGGACCTCACGTCGACCGCCTTCCAGGTCCTGGAGGGGCGGCGCTGGTTCGTGACCGGTGACCGCGGCAGCTGGCAGGGCGGGCGGCTGCGGGTGCTGGGCCGGGTGGACGACGTCATCGTCACCGGCGGCCACAAGGTCGAGCCGCGCGACGTCGAGACGGCACTGCGTGCGCTGCCCGGCGTCACGGACGCCGTGGTGGTCGGTGTCCCGGACGAGGAGTGGGGCCAGGTCGTGGCTGCGGTCGTCGTGCCCTCCCGCCCGACGGACCCTGCGGACGACCTCGCCCGGCTGCGCGCCGCGCTCGCCCCGACCCTCCCCGCGCACGCGCTGCCGCGCCAGGTGGTCCTGCGCGACGCCATACCCCTGCTGCCGTCCGGCAAGCCCGACCCTGCCCGGGCGGGCGCCCTCCTGCGTGCGGCGGCGTCCCCGAGCGCGGAGGGATGACAGAATGGTCCTCCCACCGTCCCCCCGCTGAGAAGGAGAGAGCCGTGCTCCGTGTGATCATCCCGGTCGTCGTGCTCGCCTTCACCATCTTCTGCGTCGTCGACGCGGTCCAGACCGAGGACGACCGGGTGCGTGGGGTGCCCAAGCCGTTGTGGATCCTGATGATCCTGCTCTTCCCGATGGTGGGCGGGGCCGCCTGGCTCATCGCCGGGCGGCCGGTCAGCATCCTGGAGACGATCCTCGGGCCCCGCGGCCGGGGCGGACCCCCGACCGGCCCGCTCGGTCCCGACGACGACCCGGACTTCCTGAAGGGGCTCTAGCTCGCACCCATGGCAACCCTCGCCCAGTGGATCGAGGGGGCGCGCCCACGCACGCTCCCGGCCGCGGTCGCCCCCGTCATGGTCGGCACCGCCGCGGCGCACGCCGCAGGAAGCCACGACCTCGGGCTGGGGCTGCTCGCCCTCGTCGTGTCCCTCGGGCTCCAGGTCGGCGTCAACTACGCCAACGACTACTCCGACGGCATCCGCGGCACCGACGAGGACCGCGTCGGACCCCTCCGCCTCGTCGGCAGCGGTGTCGCCGACCCGGGCACCGTGAAGGCCGCGGCGTTCGCCTGCTTCTTCGTCGCGAGCGTCGCCGGCCTGGCGCTCGTCGCGCTGTCCAACACCCTGTGGCTGGCGCTCGTCGGCGCCCTGGCGCTGTGGGCGGCCTGGCACTACACCGGCGGGAAGAACCCCTACGGCTACCGCGGGCTCGGCGAGGTCATGGTGTTCGTCTTCTTCGGCCTGGTCGCGGTGCTCGGCACGACCTACACCCAGGCGCACACGCTCGACCTGGCCGCCGTGGGCGGGGCGATCGGCTGCGGCCTCCTGCCCTCGGCGATCCTGGTGACGAACAACCTGCGCGACCTCCAGGGCGACCGGGCCGCGGGCAAGCGGACCCTCGCGGTGCGCCTGGGCTTCCCGCGCACCCGCCGGCTCTACCTCTGGCTGGTCGTCGGCGCCTTCGCCGCCGTGCTCCTCGCGGCGGTCCAGCACCCCACGGCGCTGGTCGGACTCCTCGCCGCCCCGCTGGCCGTGCGGCCGGTGCGCTCGGTGCTCGCCGAGACCTACGGCCGGGAGCTGCTGCCCGCCCTCACCCAGACGGGGCTCCTCCAGCTCGGGTATGCCGTTGCCCTGACCGTGGGCCTCGCCCTCGCCTGACGCGCGAGGCCAGGGGCCCTCCCCTGCGCAGGAACGGTGCACCTCATCGGCCGGGCGCCCCCCGTCAGCGCCGGCCGTCGACCTCGGTGTCCTCGTCGTCCTCGGCCGAGCGCTCCGCGTCGACCTGCGCCCGGCGACGCTCGATCCGGTTCTCCACGCGGTGCTCGATGCCGGCGGCCAGCACCTCGCGGTCCCGGGCGAGCAGGAAGTAGGAGACGACCATCGACAGCAGCGCGGCGCCCACGGCGGCCCAGATGAACGTCGCGCCGAGGAGGCTGAGCAGCGCGAAGAACCCGGCGAAGATCATCAGCCGCATGACGGTGTAGCGGACCGCGATCACGAGCTCACCCCGGAGTAGGAGTGCAGGCCGGTCATCAGCAGGTTGACGACCGTGTAGTTGATGATGATGCAGCCGAAGCCGACGACCGCGACCCACGTCGCCCGCCGGGTGGTCCAGCCGCTCGTGGCCCGCGCGTGCAGGTAGGCGGCGTAGACGACCCAGATGACGAACGTCCACACCTCCTTGGGGTCCCAGCCCCAGTAGCGACCCCACGCCTGCTCGGCCCAGATGGCTCCCGAGACCAGCGCGAAGGTCCACAGCGGGAAGGCGAAGACGTGGATGCCGTAGGTCAGCCGCTCGAGGGTCTGCGCGGTCGGCAGCGCCGCCAGCCAGCCCCTGGCCCCGCCCTTCCGCTCGGCCCGGTCGCGCAGCAGGTAGGCCACGGCCAGCGCCGCACCGATGGTGAACAGGGCGATCGACAGGGTGGCGATCGTGACGTGGATGACCAGCCAGATGTTGTCCAGCGCCGGCATCAGCTGCGACGCCTCGGTGTACCACCACAGCCGGGCGGCGCCGAGGATCACCACGACCGGGAGCACGACGAAGGCGCCGAGCCAGAGCCGGTCCTGCCGCAGGCTCCAGACGGAGTAGACGACGAGGGCGAACGCGGCGGTCACCAGCGCGAACTCGTACATGTTGCCCAGCGGCGCGCGCGCGACCGACATCGAGCGCAGCACCGTCCCGGCGACGACGGCCAGCGTGCCCAACCAGGTGAGCTGGAGCCCCACGACCCCCCAGCGGCGCGACGGCGTGAGGTGCGCACCCGGAGGGTCGTCCGCGGACGGGGCCCCCGCACCCCCCGCGCCGACGCCCGCCATCTCCACGGCGCGGGTCCGGTCGGCGCGGCGCTCGCGCGCGGCACCGGTCACCGCCAGGTGCACGGAGAAGGCCAGCAGCGCCAGCGCGAGCACGACGATCGCGCCCCAGATGAGGTAGTCCGAGGCCTGGGCCAGGGTGGTGTTCGTCATTCGCTTGCGTCCTTGTCTGTTCGGACCCGTCCGCCGGACGCGGTCACGATGCGCTCGAGGACCTGGTCGACGAGGTCGTCCAGGCCCGGGTCGGTGCCCTTGGGGAGTCCGGCGACGGTCACTCCAGTATGCCGTGCGCCCTTGCCCTGGTCGGACTCCTCGGCCCCGCCCGGCTCCACCCGCACGAACACGCGGCGGCGCCGCACGCCGAGCATGAGCATCAGTCCGAGGATGGCCATGGAGGCGAAGACCAGCGCGGGGACGCGGCCCGGGTCGTGCCGCACGAGGAGCCCGCCCCAGCGGATGACCGACTCCAGCTCGATGGACCCCCGGTCGCCGGGCAGCTCCAGCGTGTCGCCGGGGCGGATGAGGAGGCTGGTGGGCGTGCCGTCGTCCTGCATGACCTGGTCCATCTGGTCGGTCTCCACCGAGAAGACGGACTGGGCCCGGCCGTCGGGGTAGAGCTCGCCCTCGAAGACGGCGAGCACGAGGGCCGGGTCGACGAGGCCGGGGAAGGCGGAGGTCGGTCCCAGCTCGGGGTCGAAGGTCAGCGTGGGCAGGAAGCCCCCGACGAAGGCGAGCTCCGGCGTGGCCCCGGGCACCTTGACGACGCCCTGGGAGGAGTAGGTGTTGTCCTGCGGGAGGAAGGTCACGGCGTCCGAGAAGAGGATCTGCTCCTCGGCGTCGCGGACGGTCACGACCGGGGCGTAGCCGTTGCCGAGGAGGTACAACGAGACCCCGTCGACGGACAGCGGCCGGTTGATCGCGAACTCCTGGCCGGTCGCCGGCTCGTCGCCCTGCTGGACCGTGGCCAGCCCCGCGAAGACGCGCGGCTGGCCGAACTGCGCTCCCTGGGCCTCGGCCTCGAACTCGACGTCCAGGTCGTCCAGCCGCAGCGAGAAGACCGGGATGTCCTGCTCGTCGACGAGCGGCCCGAGGGTGAGGGTGTCGAAGCTGCCCGCCCCGGTGGTGACCGTCTCCCCCTCCTTGACGATGATCTCGGCGCGCCAGCCGAAGAGGTGGCCGGCCGCGACCGACACGATCACGCCGAGGACGGAGAGGTGGAACAAGATGTTCCCGGTCTCCTTGAGGTAGCCCTTCTCGGCGGACACCTCCAGCGGCGCGGCCCCGTCGTCGCTGCGCAGCCGGAACCGGCGTTCGCCCAGCGTGGCCCGGGCCGCTGCAGCCACCTCGCCAGGGGTGGCGTCGAGGACCACGCTGCGGTGCACGGGCATCCGGGTCAGGCGGCGCGGCACCCGCGGCGGCTGCTCCCGCAGCGCCTGCACGTGCTGACGGATCCGCGGCAGCACGCAGCCGACGAGGCTGACCATGAGCAGCAGGTAGATCGAGGCGAACCACGGCGAGGAGTAGACGTCGAACATCCCCGCCCGGTCCAGCCACGGTCCGAGACCCGGGTTGTCCTCCAGGTAGGTCCGCACCCGCGCCGGGTCGACACCGCGCTGCGGGAAGACCGAGCCGGGGATCGCCGCGAGCGCGAGCAGAAGGAGCAGCAGGAGAGCGGTGCGCATGCTGGTGAGCTGGCGCCAGGCCCACCTGGCCCAGCCCAGCGGCCCCAGCCGCGGGCCGCCCAGGGTCGTGCGGTCCTTGGGGTAGGAGGGCTCGATGCGCTCCGGGGTCTGGGTCGCCACTAGAGCACCGTCTCGAAGTTGCTGGTCAGCCGGGTCTGCACCCACGCCGTCGCCTCGGCCCACACCCCGAGCAGCATGAGCAGCCCCAGGACGACGAGCACCGCGCCGCCGGTGCGCTGCACGCTCAGGTGGTGGTCGCGCAGCCAGCGCGACACGCGACCGACCCCGCCCAGCCCGGCGGCGACGAGCACGAACGGCAGCCCGAGCCCGACGCAGTAGGCCACGGCCAGCACCACCGCCCGCCCCACGGTGTCCGAGCCGGGCAGGATCGAGATGCCCAGCGTCTGGATCGCCGCCAGCGAGGGACCGGTGCAGGCCGAGAACCCCAGCCCGAAGACCACGCCCAGCAGCGGGGCCCCCGCCAGCCCGGCCGCCGGCCGCCAGCGCACCTGCACCGCGGCGGACGGCTGGAGCAGCATGACGAGGCCCAGGGCGAGGACGACGACCCCACCCACGCGCAGCAGCAGCCCCTGGTGCTCGACGAGGGCGAGCCCGAGCCCGGAGATGACCACGCTCATGAGGATGAAGACCACCGAGAACCCGGCGACGAACAGCAGCGCCCCCGCGACCAGCCGCCACCGGCCCGGCTCCCCGCCGGCGCCTCGCGCACCCGGGGACGCGGGCGCCATACCCCCGACGTAGCCGAGGAAGCCAGGCACCAGCGGGAGGACGCACGGGCTGGCGAAGGAGACCAGCCCCGCTGCCGCGGCGACGGCGGCGGCCAGCAGCAGCGGGCCGGAGAGGACGACGTCGTTCACGCAGCGGGCTCGCTCTCGAGCACGTCGTCGATCAGCCCGCGGAGCGTGGCCGCGTCGACCTGCCCGTTGACGCGGGCGGCGAGGCGGCCCTGCCCGTCGAGCAGCATCGTGGTCGGGCGGGCGACGGCCAGGCCCTGCAGCTGTGCGAGCGTGCGACCGCCGTCGTCCACGAGCGAGGGGTAGCTCACGCCCTTGGCCTCCTGGAAGGCGAGCGCGCTGGGCACCGAGTCGCGCACGTTGACGCCGATGAACTGCACCGGCTCCCCCGCCTCCACGAGCTCCGAGGCGACCGCCTCCAGGTCCGGCGCCTCGGCGATGCACGGTCCGCACCACGAGCCCCACACGTTGACCACGAGAACCTCCCCGGCGTGGTCGGCCGAGGTCCACGGCTCGTCCTCCAGGGTCGTCCCCTCGAGGAGGATCGTGGTCTCGCGCTGCTCGGGCACGAGCTGCTCGACCGCGCCGTCACCGGCGACGTAACCGAGCTCGTCGCCCTGCCGCATCTGGGCGTTGATGGTGTTGTCGTCGCTGCACGCCGTCAGGGTCAGCGACGCCGCGGCGAGGACCGTCAGGGGTAGGCGGTGCGCGCGTCGGTTCACGCGCGGATCACCCCCGCGGACGTGCCGGTGACGTCGAGCGCCCCGGCCAGCAGGTGGGCGGCCGGCTCGCGGTAGATGATGCGCACCGGCAGGTTGCGGTGGAAGAGCACGCTGGTCACCGACGCGAGGCTGCACTCGCGGCGGCGCGGGTGGTGCCACAGACGCCGGTTCTCCAGGGAGCGGCGCAGGGTCCAGACCGGCAGCTGGTGGCTGACCAGCACCGCCTCGTGGCCCTCGGCCTGCTGCCGCGCGTCCTCCAGGGCCAGCTGCATCCGCGCCGCGATCTCGGCGTAGGGCTCGCCCCACGACGGCAGGAGGGGCCGGGTGAACACCATCCAGTGGGCGGGCCGCCACAGCGCCCCGTCCCCGCGCCCGACCGTCATCCCCTCGAAGTGGTTCGTCGACTCCAGGAGCCGTTCGTCGGTGCCGACCTCTAGGTCGTGCGCCGCGGCGATCGGAGCGGCCGTCTCCCGCGCCCGCTCCAGCGGCGAGGACACGACGTGGGTGACGTCGCGCTCGGCGAGCGCGTCGGCGGTCGCCTGCGCCATCGCCCGGCCGCGCTCGGAGAGGTGGTAGCCGGCCATCCGCCCGTAGAGGACGCCGTCGGGGTTGTGCACCTCGCCGTGCCGGACGACGTGCACCATCGTCACGGGGGTGCCGTCGTGCAGGGCGCGGGGTTCGCGGGCGGCAGCGGACATGGCCCGGATTGTCCCACGCGTTCCTGGGTCCGGACTGGGGGGCGGGGCCGCGTCGGGAGGCACGGTCGTCGTCGCTGGAGCGGTCCTCAGGCGATCTCGGCCGCGGACTCCCGGACGGCCCGCACCGCGTGCTCGAGCGCCTCGTCGTCGTGGGCCGCGGAGACGAACCACACCTCGTAGGCGCTGGGAGGCAGGTGGACGCCGCGGCGCAGCATCGCGTGGAAGAAGCGGCCGAACCGCTCGGTGTCCTGGTCCTGCGCGCCGGCGTAGTCGTGCACCTGCCCCTCGCGGAAGAACACGCTGAACATCGACCCGACCCGCTGCACGCGGTGCGGGATGCCGTGCCGCGTGAAGGACTCGTCCACGGCCCCGGTCAGGGCGTCGGCCACGACGTCGAGCCGGGCGTAGACCTCGTCGGTGCACGCGCGCAGCGTCGCCAGCCCGGCGGCCGCCGCGACCGGGTTGCCGGACAGGGTGCCCGCCTGGTAGACCGGCCCCTCCGGCGCCAGCATGGCCATGACGTCGGCGCGTCCGCCGAAGGCCGCGGCCGGGAAGCCGCCGCCCATCACCTTGCCGAACGTGAACAGGTCCGGGGCGCCGGCGGCGGGGACCCCCTCCAGCCCCAGCCATCCGGACGCGGAGGCGCGGAAGCCCGTCATCACCTCGTCGCTGACCAGCAGCGCGCCGGAGGCGGCGGTGATCCGGCGCAGCCCCTCGGTGAAGCCGGCCGCCGGCGGGACGACGCCCATGTTCCCCGGGGCCGCCTCGGTGATGACGGCCGCGATCTGGTCGCCGCGCTCGGCGAAGACCGCCTCCACGGCGGCGAGGTCGTTGTAGGGCAGCACGATGGTCTCGGCCGCGCTGCTGGGGGGCACGCCCGGGGAGTCGGGCAGCGCGAGGGTGGCCACGCCCGAGCCGGCGGCGGCCAGGAGGGCGTCGACGTGGCCGTGGTAGCAGCCGGCGAACTTGACGATGAGCGACCGGCCGGTGAACCCGCGGGCCAGCCGGATGGCGCTCATCGTCGCCTCGGTGCCCGAGCTGACGAGGCGCACGCGCTCCACCGAGGGCACGCGCCGCACGATCTCCCCCGCCAGCAGCACCTCACGCTCGGTCGGCATGCCGAACGAGAACCCCTGGGCGGCCGCCTCGGTCACGGCCGCGAGGACGTCCGGGTGGGTGTGCCCGAGGATCATCGGGCCCCAGGAGCAGACGAGGTCGACGTAGCGTCGCCCGTCCGCGTCCCAGATCCACGGCCCCTGCCCCCGCACCATGAACCGCGGGGTGCCCCCGACCGACCGGAACGCCCGGACCGGGGAGTTCACGCCCCCGGGGATCAGTGCGCGGGCCCGCCCCATCAGCGCCTCGGACGCAGGCGCGGGGTCCGGGTAGGGGGTCTGGACGGGGTGCTCGGTGCCGACTGACGTCATACCCCCCAGCCTGCCACGGCCCCCCGACCGGCCCCGGACGGCGTCTCTCACCCGCGCGAGCCGCCCAGCAGGCGCGCGGCGTGCACCGCGTAGTAGCTCAGGACGACCTGAGCGCCCGCGCGCCGGATCGAGGTCAGCGTCTCCAGCACCATCCGGTCCCGGTCCAGCCAGCCGTGCCCGACAGCGGCCTCGATCATCGCGTACTCCCCGCTGACCTGGTAGGCCGCCACCGGGACGTCGGCCAGGGCGGCGACGTCGCTGAGGACGTCGAGGTAGGGCAGGGCCGGCTTGACCATGACCAGGTCCGCGCCCTCGTCGAGGTCCAGCCGCAGCTCGCGCAGGCTCTCGGTGCGGTTGGCGGGGTCCTGCTGGTAGGTCGAGCGGTCGCCCCGGAGCGTGGAGCCGACGGCCTCGCGGAACGGGCCGTAGCAGCCGGAGGCGTACTTGGCGGTGTAGGCGAGCACCGAGACGTCCTGGTGCCCCGCCTCGTCCAGCGCCTGCCGGACCACGCGGACCTGCCCGTCCATCATCCCGCTGGGCGCGACGACGTGGGCGCCCGCGTCGGCCTGCACCACCGCCATCTCGGCGTAGCGCGCCAGGGTGGCGTCGTTGTCGACCCGCCCACGGTCGTCGAGGACCCCGCAGTGCCCGTGGTCGGTGAACTCGTCGAGGCACAGGTCGCTCATCAGCACGGTGTCGTCGCCGAGGGTCTCGCGCAGCGAGGTCAGGGCCTGGTTGAGCACTCCGCCGGGCGCGGTGCCGCAGCTGCCCGTCGCGTCCTTGTCGGCGTCGCGTGGCACGCCGAAGACCATGATCCCGCCGACCCCCGCGTCGACGGCCTCGCGGGCGGCGACGAGCAGGCTCGCGGGGGTGTGCTGGACGACCCCCGGCATCGAGGAGATCGGGTGCGGCTCGTCGATGCCGTCGCGCACGAAGACCGGGAGCACCAGCTCGGCCGGGTGCAGCCGCGTCTGGGCGACCATCCGGCGCAGGGCCGGGGTGGCGCGCAGGCGCCGCGGGCGCTCGGACGGCACCGGGTATGCCGTCCCGCCCCGCCCGGGGACGGTCCCCCTCACCGGCGGGACCGGGCCCGTCGGCCGGTCGTGCGGCGCTGGCTGGGGCGCAGCACCGGCTCGCCGTCCGCCTGGGCCTGGGCGACCTGCACGCGAGCGTGCTGGGCCAGGGCGTCGACGAGCGCGGTGGCGCTGGCCTCCGGCGCGACCACGTCGACACGCAGGCCGTACTCCTCCGCGGTCTTGGCGGTGGCCGGGCCGATGCAGGCCACGACGGTGCTGGGGTGCGGCTTGCCGGCGATGCCGACCAGGTTGCGCACGGTCGAGGAGGAGGTGAAGCACACCGCGTCGAAGGCTCCGCCCTTGATCGCCTCGCGCACCGGCGCGGCCGGCGGGGCGGCCCGGACGGTGCGGTAGGCGGTCACGTCGTCGACCTCCCAGCCCACCTCCTTCAGCCCGGCGACCAGGGTGTCGGTGGCGATGTCGGCACGCGGCAGGAAGACCCGGTCGATCGGGTCGAGGACCTCGTCGTAGGGGGGCCACACCTCGAGCAGACCCACGGCCGACTCCTCACCCTCCGGGACGAGGTCGGGTTCCAGGCCCCACTCCCGCAGGGCGTCGGCGGTGACCCCCCCGACGGCGGCCAGCTTGAGCCCGGCGAAGGCACGGGCGTCGAGGCCGAGCGCCTCGAACTTCTCGCGGACCGCGCGCACGGCGTTGGCGGAGGTGAAGCCGATCCACTCGTAGCGGCCGGTGACCAGGCCCTTGATCGCCCGGTCCATCTGCTGGGGGGTCCGGGGCGGCTCGACGCTGATGGTCGGCACGACCGCGGCGGTCGCACCGTAGGCGGCGATCCGCTCCACCATCGACTGCGACTGCTCACGGGTGCGCGGGACGAGGATCGACCAGCCGAAGAGCGGCTTGGTCTCGTACCAGGACAGCTCGGCCCGCAGCTCGACCTGGTGGCCGACCACGGCGACCGAGGCCTCCGGGCAGTCGGTGCTGCCCGAGGACAGGGCGAGGATCGCCTCGTCGAGGGTGGTCACGCTGGTGTGCTGGCTGACCGTGGTGCCGTGCTGGGTGAGCGCCACCGGGCTCGTGCCGTCCCGGCCGGCGCCGGCGAGCCCGCGCAGGGCGGCGATCAGGTCCTCGGGGCAGCCGACGATGACGACCGTGATGTCGTCGCGCACCGAGAGCGCCCAGTCGACGTGCTGGTCGGCGGCGTTGACCATGTGCAGCTCGCCGCCCGCGTCGTGACCGGTGAGCGGCACCCCGGCGTAGGCCGGGACGGACCAGGCGGTGCTCACGCCCGGCACGATCTCGAAGGTCACGCCGGACTCGCGGCAGGCCAGAGCCTCGGCGGCGAGACCGTTGAAGGCGCTCGGGTCGCCGTCCACGAGCCGCACGACGAGGTGCGAGGGGTCGGCATACCCGGACGCGGTCCGGACGAGCAGCGCGGCCCGGGCAGCCTCGCCGAGCGCGCGGCCGTCCTCGTCGGCGACGACCAGCGCGACGTCGTCGCGGGTCCAGGCCCGCAGCTGCTCGGCCTGGTGCGGTCGGTCGACGACCACGACGTCGGCCGCGGCCAGGTAGTCACGGGCCCGGACGGTCAGGAGTCCGGGATCACCCGGTCCGGCACCGACGAACGCCACCCGGGCGGCGTCGGCCTGCAGGGGCAGGTGGGCGGTCGGGATCGGCGTGGCGTCGGTGCTCACTGGTCACGCTCCGGTGGTGTGTGACCCCGGGGCGGGAACGGCTGCTTCGCCGGCCACCACAGGGTCGAGACGGGACAACAACTGCTCGGCCACGGCGTGGCCGAGCGCGACCGGGTCGTCCCCGGTCGCGGCGGGGGGGGGGGGGGGGGG